>NZ_JBIPKI010000011.1:0-53300 GCF_044068515.1 Desulfurivibrio nitratireducens | reverse complement strand
ACCTGGCCGGCGGCGGCCGGGCGGCGGTGGCCCAACTCCGGGGCCGGCTCGAGGAAGGGATTCTCGCCGCCTGTCCCGGCGCCCGGATCAACGGGGCCGGAGCCCCGCGGCTGGTCAACACCGTCAACGTCAGCTTCGAACACTGTTCCTCGGCCCAGATGATCCAGGATCTCGACGACCGGGGCTTCGCGGTTTCGGCCCATGCCGCCTGCCACGGCTCCGATCCTGAGCCCTCATCGGTGCTGGGCGCCATGGGGGTGCCGGAAACCTTCCGCCATGGGACCCTGCGTCTCAGCCTGAGCCGCTTCACCAGCGCCGCCGAAGTCGACGCCCTGCTGGCGGTCCTGCCTGAGGTGGTGGCCAATTCCCGGCGCGGATTTGTTTGAATCAACTTCCATCGCCATGGATCAAGGCCGGTTACGGCGGCCTTATTACCTTGGCTCTTGCGCCTTGGGCCTCGACCCTTTATAAATACGGATTGGGGAGGGAACCGGTTTGATTGCCGCAGGCATCAACTAACCCAAAAGAAGGGAACATCATGTGTGGAATTGTAGGTTATATCGGTTCGCGGCGGGTGGTTCCGGTACTCCTTGAAGGTTTGAAACGCCTGGAATACCGGGGCTATGATTCCGCCGGCCTGGTTTACCTGAGCAAGAACGGACTGGTCAAGCACCGGGCCGCCGGCAAGCTGGTCAACCTGGAGACCAAGCTCGACCAGGTGCGGGAAACCGCCAGCCATATCGGGCTGGGCCATACCCGCTGGGCCACCCACGGCTCCCCCTCGGAACTCAACGCCCATCCCCACAGTGACTGCAACGGCGAGCTGGTGGTGGTCCATAACGGGATCATCGAAAACTATCATACCCTGCGCGAGGAACTGCAGGCCGACGGCCATGTGTTCAAGTCCGAAACCGATACCGAGGTGCTGGCCCACCTGATCGAGGAGGCCCTGCCGCTGAGCCGCAACAACCTGCCCGCGGCGGTGCGCCGGGCCCTCAAAAAAGTCCGGGGCTCTTACGCCATCGGGGTTCTCTGGACCGGGGCGCCCGACCAGCTGGTGGCGGTTCGATCGCAAAGCCCGCTGGTGCTGGGCATCCAGGAGAATGAGGGGGGCGGCTCCCTGCTGGCCTCCGATATTCCCGCCCTGCTGCCCTATACCCGCAAGGTGGTCTTTCTCGACGACCAGGAAATGGCGATTCTCCGGGCCGACGGTTTTGAGGTGCGCTCCCTGGCCAGCGGCCGCAAGATCAACAAAGAAATCAAGACCATCGACTGGAACCCGGCCATGGCCGAAAAGGCCGGCTATACCCACTTCATGCTCAAGGAAATCTTCGAGCAGCCCCAGGCGATCATGAACACCTTCCGGGGCCGGGTCGAGCCCGAAACCGGCCAGATCTGCCTGCCCGAACTGGACCTCTCCGACCGTGAGATCAAAAAGCTCAACCGGATCTCCCTGGTGGCCTGCGGCAGCTCCTGGCACGCCGCCCTGGTGGCCAAGTACTGGCTGGAGAAATGGGTCGGGATCCCGGTGGAGGTGGATATCGCTTCCGAATTCCGCTACCGCCGCCTGATCCTGAATGAAAATGTCCTGGTGGTGCCGATTTCCCAGTCCGGCGAGACCGCCGACACCCTGGCCGCAATGTGCCTGGCCCTCCAGAAGGATGCCAAGGTGGTGGCCATCTGCAATGTCCTGGGCAGCACCATCACCCGCGAAGCCCACGGGACCATTTATACCCATGCCGGCCCCGAGATCGGGGTGGCCTCCACCAAGGCCTTCATCTGCCAATTGGTGGCCCTTTACCTGCTGACCCTCTATCTCGCCCAGGTCCGGGGGGTGATGAGCGCCTCGCAGCGCCAGACCATGATCGAGTCCCTGGTGGAACTCCCCCCCATGCTGGAACGGGAATTGCCGGGCTGGCAGGAGGAAATGGGGCGGTTGGCCGAGCACTTCGTCAAAAGCCGGGACTTTCTCTTCCTCGGCCGGGGCGAAAATTTCCCCATTGCCCTCGAGGGGGCCCTGAAGCTCAAGGAGATTTCCTATATTCATGCCGAAGGCTACGCCGCCGGCGAGATGAAGCATGGCCCCATCGCCCTGATCGACCGGGATATGCCGGTTTTGGCCCTGGCCCCCCAGAACGGGGTCTACGAGAAGCTGATCGCCAACGTCGAGGAGGTCAAGGCCCGCCATGGCCGCCTGATTCTGCTGGGCAGTCGGGGTGATCGCGATCTGGCCCGGCTGACTCCCCATGTCATCTACCTGCCGGTGGTGATGCCGGATCTCAACCCGATTCTCTATACCATCCCCCTCCAGTTGCTGGCTTACGAAGTGGCCCGGCTGCGGGGCTGCGATGTCGACCAGCCCCGTAACCTGGCCAAAAGCGTTACCGTTGAGTAAACGGGCAGCAGGGCCGCATCTTGCGACGATCGGTTCGGCTGGCATAGCGAACTATGCGGCGCCGACCCGCTTGCCGCAACCTGCGGCCCTGCTGCCCGTTTACGGTAGGTGGCCGTCAGAAAGCTTCAGCCGGCCGGAGCAGGGCCCGGCTTGTCCGGTGCGTTACCGGTACTGCATCTTGCGACGATCGGTTCGGCTGGCATAGCGAACTATGCGGCGCCGACCCGCTTGCCGCAACCTGCGGCCCTGCTGCCCGTTTACGGTGGGTGGTCTGTCAGAAAGCTTCAGCCGGCCGGAACAGGGTCCGGCTTGTCCGGTGCGTTACCGGTACTGCATCTTGCGACGATCGGTTCGGCTGGCATAGCGAACTATGCGGCGCCGACCCGCTTGCCGCAACCTGCGGCCCTGCTGCCCGTTTACGGTAGGTGGCCGTCAGAAAGCTTCAGCCGGCCGGAAAAGAGTCCGGCTGAGCCGGCAGCCCGGTTTTGGCCTGGTGTGATAAAGACCCCGGGGGGCTGGACTGGCCCGCTCCGGGCAAGATAAGGGGGGATTTATGATTGTTCCGGTTGTGTTGGCCGGCGGCGCGGGAACCCGGCTCTGGCCCCTGTCGCGGGAGCTTTATCCCAAGCAGTTCCTGCCCCTGGTGGGCGAGATGACCATGCTGCAGGAAACCCTGAACCGGGTCGGACAACTTGCGGGCTGCGGGCGCCCCATCGTGGTCTGCACCGAGGCCCACCGCTTCATGGTGGCCGAACAGCTGCGGGCCATCGGGGTGGAGGCCGACATCATCATCGAACCCGTGGGCCACGACACCGCCCCGGCCATCGCCGCCGCCGCCCACCAGGCCATGGCCGGGGGCGACGACCCCCTGCTGCTGGTGCTGCCTTCCGATCATCTGGTCACCCGGGTTGATATTTTCGCCGTCGCCGTGACGGCCGCCGTCCCGTTGGCCTTGGCCGGCTGCCTGGTCACCTTTGGCATTGTGCCCACCCGCCCCGAAACCGGTTACGGCTACATTCAACCGGGTCCCCCCCTGACCCCCGGCACTCCTCCCCTCGATCCTGCCCAATGTCCCGGCAACGGGACGGCGGCCTACGCCGTGACCCGCTTTGTCGAAAAGCCCGCCCTGGCGGCGGCCCAGGCCTACCTGGAGCAGGGGTACCTCTGGAACAGCGGCATGTTTCTTTTCCGGGCCTCGGAGCTGCTGGATCAGTTGGCCCACTTCGAGCCGGAAATGGCCGCCCGGATCGACGAATCTTACGAGAAGCGGGTAATGGACCTTGATTTTATCCGCCTGGAAGCCGAGTCCTTCGCCGCCGCCCCCGGCCGTTCCTTCGATTACGCGGTGATGGAGCGGACGCCCAAGGCGGCGGTGGTTCCCCTGGCCTGCGGCTGGAGCGATGTCGGTTCCTGGAACGCCCTCTGGGAGATCGGCAGCCCCGATGCCCAGGGCAATATCTTCCAGGGCCAGGTCCTGGCCCGTGAGACCCGCAACTGCTACGCCCAGGGCACCGGCCGGCTCCTGGCCCTGCTGGGGGTCGAGGACCTGGTGGTGGTGGAAACCGCCGACGCGGTGCTGGTGGCCCGGCGGGACCGGGTCCAGGAGGTCCGGGAGCTGGTGGGCTCCCTCAAGGAGCAGGGGCGCGATGAGGCCATGCTGCACCGCCGGGTCTTCCGGCCCTGGGGCTTCTACGAGTGCGTGGACACCGCCGAACGCTTTCAGGTCAAGCGGATCGTGGTCAATCCCGGGGCCAGCCTCTCCCTCCAGCGCCATTATCACCGGGCCGAACACTGGGTGGTGGTCAAGGGCACGGCCGAAGTCACCACCGGCAGCGAGGTCCGCCTGCTCGGCGAAAACGAATCCACCTTCATCCCGGTGGGCGTCTCGCACCGCTTGCGCAACCCCGGCCAGATTCCCCTGGAAATCATCGAAGTCCAGTCGGGGAGTTATCTCGGCGAGGATGATATCGAGCGATTAGAAGACCTCTACGGCCGGTAAACGCCCGGCAGCACCGCACCTTGCGGCGATCGGGCCGGCTTGCGTACTGATGTACGCGGCGTCGGCCCGCTTGCCGCAATCTGCGGCACTGCCGGGCGTTTACCTTTCGGTTTGGCGTAGGTGGGTGATGATGGCGCGGTATCAGGAGGGACCCAGCATTCAGCTTAGATACGGCCCCGCACCTTGCGGCGATCGGGCCGGCTTGCGTACTGATGTACGCGGCGTCGGCCCGCTTGCCGCAATCTGCGGCACTGCCGGGCTCTTTACCTTTCTCTCCCCTACCGCTATAATTTGCCGTGGGTTTTTAGGGTGTCCAGGTAGGGGCCGAAGAGGAGTTGGTAGTCCTGGATGGCCTTCTTGAGGATCAGTTCCATTTGGGGGAGGTCATTTTCGTTGACCACCAGGTTGGCGCTGTTGGCCAGGGCCTCCAGGTCGTAAAGGGTGTGGAACTCGGGGCCGACCAGGACATAAAGCATCAGGCGGCGCTGGGTCATGGGCAGCTTGCGCAGGTGCCGGTGAAAAACCGATTGAGCCAGGGTGCCGCCCTCAAATCCGCTGTGGAGGACCACGGCGGCGAAGTTGACGAACCGCAGCCGCTTCAGGGCCACCGCCGCCGAAGGGGGAAATTCCACCTTGTAGCCCTGGTATTCCAGGGCGGTGGCCACCGGCTCGCGCTGTTCCTCGTCATGCATCAGGACCATGGCCAGGGGAATATCCCGGATGATCCCCGACTGGTCGGCGAATACCGCCCCCTCCTGCAGCCAGCTGATATCGGGCGGGGCCGGGGCCGCCGTGGTTACG
Organism: Desulfurivibrio nitratireducens; assembly: GCF_044068515.1. NCBI lineage: Bacteria > Pseudomonadati > Thermodesulfobacteriota > Desulfobulbia > Desulfobulbales > Desulfobulbaceae > Desulfurivibrio > Desulfurivibrio nitratireducens. Next base: position 48,105 of record NZ_JBIPKI010000011.1, on the reverse strand, counting down.
GGCTTGGGTCCGGGCGCCTGGCTGCCCTCCCGCTCAAGGTGGATCGGCTCCTGGCAGAGAGGACAGTTGATCTTGAGGGTTTTGCCCGCCGGCAGGGCGGCCAGGGCCTGGCGGATCTTTTCCTGCTGGGCGGCGGTCAGTTCCAGTTTGTTCCGACAATGTGGGCATTGTGACAGCATCTGGCATTCTCCCTGGATGAGCGCTGGTTAAAAAGCTTTCCGGCGGGGCTGGGGCTGCTTCAGCGGTTGCGGCCGTAGGGGTCCTTCAATTCTTCCATGCTGAGGCCCCTGATATCGGTGGTTTCCTCGCCCCGGCCGGCCTTGATCTGGTCGAGGCCGCGGTTGATCGCGGTGCGGCGGGTGCAGTAGCCCACCGCGGTTTCCTCGGTGATCAGCCCTTCCGTATAAAGGTCGAGAATATGCTGGTCGAAGGTCTGCCAGCCCAGAGCCCGGGAAGAGTCGATGATGTCATAGAAGGTCTTGTCCTCCTGTTCCCCGTTCATGATCAGTTCCCGCACCCGCAGGTTCATCCCCATGATCTCCAGGGCGGCGATCCGGCCGCCGCCCACCTTGGGCAGCAGGCGCTGGCAGACCACCCAGCGGACCGTGTCCACCAGCCGGTTGCGCACTTGGGCCTGTTCATCCTGATCGAACATGCCCAGGATCCGGTTGATGGTCTGGCCGGCATCGACGGTGTGGAGGGTGGAAAGGACCAGGTGGCCGGTTTCCGCCGCGGTCAGGCCGATTTCCATCGTGGTGCGATCGCGCATTTCGCCCACCAGGATGATCTTGGGAGCCTGGCGCAGGGCGGCCCGCAGCCCCGAGGCGAACTCGTCGAAATCGGTACCCAGTTCCCGCTGGTTGAAAGTCGCCCGCTTGTGAGGATGGACGAACTCGATGGGGTCTTCGAGGGTGACGATATGCTCGGGGCGCTCGTCGTTGAACTTGCCCAGCAGGGCCGCCAGGGTGGTGGACTTGCCGGTGCCGGTGGCGCCGGTGACCAGGATGAAGCCGGTGCGCTCGATGGTCATTTTGTTGAGGATCGGGGGCAGATTGAGCTCGGCCACGGTGGGAATATCGGTGGCCAGGCGGCGCAGCACGGTGGAGAGGTTGCCCTTCTGCGAGAAGATGTTGACCCGGAAGCGGGCCTTGCCTTCCAGGGTGCGGGACAGGTCGCAGGAGCCGTGTTCGATCAGGTCGTTGAGCAGCCGGCGGTCGCTGCCGATCAGGTTGAGGGCGAAAACCTCGGTCTGGAAGGGGGTCAATTCCGCCACCGGCGGCGCAACCTCCACCGGGGTCAGGCGGCCGGAGGTTTCCACCTGCAAGGGCCGGCCCACGGTGATGTTGAGGTCGGAGACGTTGCCGTGGGACTCCAGCATGGTGGTGATCCAGTAATCGATTTCCGGTTCTTTCATGTCCAGGCCTCTTTTTGCCGGAATTGAACGGCCGGGACTCGCCGGGCCGGAAGGAGAAGCGCTCTCTCACGCACTTTTATAGTAGATCGCCCCCGTTCCTGACAACCTTTCTTTCATCTTCCCCGTGCCCGAAGCGCTTTTTTTTCACCGGCCCGGCGGATTTAGGGCCGGCGCCGGCGCGGTTCAGGCGCAACCGCCGGGAGCAGTTTGCCGCCGGGGCCTGGCCGCGCTCCCCTGTGCTCAGGCCGGGTCCCGGGGCAGGAGCAGGAAAAGATCGGCCGGATGGCGGGTCGCCCCGGCGGCTATTTCGGCTGCCCGGTCGCTGCCCCAGAAGAGATCGGCCCGGCCCGGGCCCCGGATGGCCGAGCCGCTGTCCTGGTTGAAGACAAAGCGCCCGAAAGGGCGCCAGCCGGCGATTTCGTCATCAGGGGCAATTTCGGGCTTGGTCCCGGCCAGATAGGCGGGCATGCCCGGCGGATAATGGGCCTGGTCCAGGGCCAGGGAGCGGCCGGCGGTCAGGGGCAGGCCGAAGGAGCCCAGGGGGCCGGGCTCGTCGGGCCGGTTCCAGCGGAAAAAGATATAGGATTCGTTGTGGTGGAGAACCCGGGTCAGCTCCTCGGGATGGGCCCGCAGATAGCGCTGGATGCCCGGCCAGTCGGCTTCCGTCAGCGAGAGCCGGCCTTCCGCCACCAACAGGCGGCCGATGCTGCGGTATTCCCGGCCGCTTTTGGCCGCGTAGCCCACCGGCCGCAGGCTGCCGTCGGGCAGCCGGATCCGGCCCGAACCCTGGACATGGAGGCTGAAGACCGCCAGGGGATCTTCCAGGTAAACCAGTTCGTGGCCGGTCAGAAGATCGCCGTTTTCAATTTCGGCCCGGCTCCAGTAAGGCTCGAGGCGGCCTTCCACCAGCCGGCCTGCCTGGCCGTCGCGGCGTAGCAGGTCGGGCGGGGGGGCGTAAAGGGGGTAACGGAAGCGCTCGCTCCTCTCCAGGCTGCCGGCCAACTCGGGGGCGTAATAGCCGGTGAGAAAGGCCCGCCCCGCCCATGGTTCGCCGCCGCTGGGGCAGAGGATAAAATTTTCGGCCACGTAGGCGGCCAGTTCCCCGGGCTTGGCGGCCTGGCGGGCGGCGGCGGTGAAATCCTCCAGGCCCCGGCGCAACCGGGCCAACGAATAGTCCCGGCCGCAAAGGGTAAAAAGGGCGGCCCCGTCCCGGCCGGCCATGATCCGGAGGCTGGTTTCGGCGGCGCTTACCAGGCCGGCCAGGTTGAGGTCATCCTCCAGCAGCGGGGGAGCTTCGGCCGGGTTGGGAGCCGGTTGGGAGGCCGGGCTTCCCGACGCCGGGTAAGAGCCGGCAAGCATGATCACTCCCAGGCAGAGCAACAGAACGGGTGCGAAGAGGGGGGCTGTCCGGCCCCCAACCGGGGCTGGCAAGGCCTTAACTCTTGCTTCTGGGCGGGTTTCAGCCATGGGGATAAGCTCCGTTCACCGGCGGCAAAAAGCGTGATTTACCGCATAGCTTGTGCTTGACAGGCTCCGCCGGCCTTTTTATAGTGAGCGCTTCCGGCTGCTCCACCCCGTTTGCGCGGAGGGCAGCCGTTGCCGCCGGAGTGGTGAAACTGGTAGACGCACGGGACTCAAAATCCCGCGAGGGCGACCTCATGTCGGTTCGATTCCGACCTCCGGCACCATTTGAATACCCCATACCGTCCGGTATCGTTCAAAAAGCCCTGAGAAATCAGGGCTTTTTCTTTTTGTGTTGTCCGATGACGTACGCTTTAATATGCTGGAATCCAGAAAGTTTGGGGGCCTTCTTGGGGGCCTCGGAGCCTCAACTAAAAACAAAGGCCCCCAAAAACTTCTTCTGGAGGAAAAGGCAATGCCCAAGCGGACAATCCCCTTAGTCCCCCTACAAATTATCAACGCCAAAGTCAAAGAAAAAGAATGCAAGCTGATCGATGGTGGGGGCCTATATTTGCTGGTGACCACCAGCGGTGGCAAGCTGTGGTGACCCAAGAACCCTTTTGGGGGCATGGAGAAGAAGCTCTCTCTGGGTGTAGCTAACCCCATTTGAAGAGATACCTTGATTTACTAAATAGCAACCAGGGGCACGCTACAGCAAAGATAATAATTCACCGAACAATCTTACTCTGAAGTATTTGCTCGTAATTATGTAATGTTTTCAGATAGTAACAGCCGATATGGCTTCGTTTCGCAATTGTCTGCTTCTGACTATGTGCGACACATTTTGTCTCACCTCCTTGGTATGATGTTCTTAAAGCCAAACGGAGGAGGACAGAATGATACGTCGGCGCAGGAAAAAAACCGCGAGTTGGGCAGATGTCGATGGTCATGAGCAGAGCCCGGTTTTGGACAAGCAGGTTCGTCTTTGGGTACTACGGATTCTGGCGGGATTGCGGGGTTATCGAAACTTTTTCGAGTTGTTCAGGCAAAGCGAAGAAATTCTGCTCGATCTCTTCGGCACCTCTGAACCACTGGATATTGACAAAAATAATCTCCCCCGGGTGGTCAAGACCCTCCAAAAACATCATCGAAAGGCCGAAGCGGAAGCCGCCAACCCGCACTCTGCTAACCCTCGACTAAGCAATAACCTGAAGCTGATCGGTGATCTGGTGGGTCTCTCAGCCATCGATCGCCGAATCCTCGAGTTTCTGGTTATGCTGAGCAACAACGCTGCCCTGGCTAATGCCGCTGAGTCCTTGGGCGATCTTTCCACCCAGAAGTTCCAGCATACGCTGGCGGTAATCCTGGATTTGCCAGAGGCGGAAATCAAGGCTTCTTTATCCCCCAGCGGTACCTTGGAGCAGTCCGGCCTGGTCCGGCTCGATCGAGCCAACTCCAACGAAATGGCGCGGAAGTTTGAACTCCTTTCCGACAACTTCGCCGACTACATGCTTACCGAGGAGGAGGATCCGCGACGGATTCTGCGGGATAGCGTAACCACTGGCAAGAAGACCACCTTGCGACTTGCTGATTTCGCCCACCTTGGTTCCGATCTTGAGGTGCTCCATGGCCATTTGGCGCGATGCATCGCTGATGACAAAAAGGGGGTCAACATCTTTCTTCACGGTCCCCCTGGAACCGGCAAAACGGAGTTGGCCAGGTTGATGGCTGAGGTCATTGGTCACGAGATGCTTGAGGTCGCCAGCCAGGATTATGACGGCAACCCCATTAACTCGATCAAACGCTTGCAGGCCCTCAGGGCTGCCCACAATATTTTTGCCCGCCGGCCGGTATACCTGCTCTTTGACGAGGCAGAAGATGTCTTCAATGACGGCGGATTTTTTTCCCAGAGCACCGCCGACAAGCACAAAGCCTGGATCAACCGGCTGTTGGAGGAAAACCAGGTCCCGACCATCTGGTTGTCCAATTCGGCCAAGCTGGACCCGGCTTTTGTCCGCCGCTTTGATGTGGTCCTGGAAATCCCCGTTCCTCCTCGCCGTCGGCGCGAACAACTGGTGGAGGAAATCTGTGGCGACCTGCTGGGGCCGGAGGCCCGGGCCCGGATTGCCGAGGCGGAATCTATGGCCCCGGCCGTTTTGCAGCGGGCAATGGCGGTGGTAAACAATCTCCTTCGGGATAATCCGCAAATTAAGGCGGCCCAGGTGCTGGAAAACCTGATCAACCAGACCCTGGTCGTGCAAGGACACCCTCCGCTGTCTAAGGGAAATGCCGGACGGTTGCCTGGTCACTACGATCTGCGCTACTTACGGGCCGATGTTGACCTGGCGAAAATCACCTCCGGCCTGGCCGCTGAACGCAACGGGCGCCTTTGTCTTTACGGCCCGCCGGGGACCGGTAAAAGCGCCTTCGGCCAATGGTTGGCCCAAAAACTGGACTTACCCCTGCATGTGCATCGCGCTTCGGATATTCTTGGGCCTTATGTGGGGGAAACGGAACAGAATATGGCCCAAGCCTTCCGCAAGGCGGAACGGGAGCAGGCGCTGCTGCTTATCGATGAGGCGGATAGTTTTCTTCGGGACCGCCGGGAAGCGCAACGTTCCTGGGAAGTTACGGCGGTCAACGAGATGCTGACCCAGATGGAAGGATTCAACGGCATCTTCATCGCCTCCACCAACCTCCTTGACACCCTTGATCAGGCTTCCTTGCGCCGTTTCGATCTCAAGATTCACTTTGGCTATCTGACCTGCAAGCAGGCTTGGCCATTGTTTCTCAGCCACTGTCGTTCCCTTGGGTTTTCCCGTCCAGCCGTAACTCTCAAGAAAAGTTTATCGATCATCACGACCTTGACTCCCGGGGATTTCGCCACCGTAGCCCGGAAGCACAAGTTTCATCCTTTGGCAAATCCTGCCGAACTGCTCGCTGCCCTGCAAGGGGAATGCGCCCTGAAAAACGATGGCAGGGCTAAGAGCATCGGATTTGTCTAGATCAAAGATAAGCGGCAACCAATAACGAGGATATACCGATGACTGACGCTTCCCGAGCAGTGTATACCTTGCGAAATTCTGCGCTTAAGAGAAACTTTTTCAAACTGATCTGGCATAGCAGACCTGATACCCCGTTTGGCTTAAAACATGAAAGAACTTATGCTAAACGATCGCCCAATGGTTGGCTGGTCAGACATATGTTCGTGGCCGGGAAAAAGTACACCCGATCGGCGATTATCTATCTGTCCGACAGCGAGGGAGCATGGAACCCGGAGCCCGGCGAGGTGAAATGGGAGCGTGTTGCCATCGAATCAAATCCCAACTTCGCTCTAATTACCAGCAGGATGGAGGTGCCGGGGGGCTGGCTGGTCAGTGAACTGCTCTCGACCATTTCAAGTGCGCCGGAGGCCGCGACCGCCGATGTCAGCCTGGCCTATGTGGATGACGAAAACCATGCTTGGGACATCTGGTAACTGACCAGATCAGGAAGGGGCAAAATGGCAACCACCGGCAAGCACATAGATCGGCTGGTCAGAAACGGGCGGATCAGAATCACTTTTCCCCAACGCAAGCCTGACGATGCAGGCTGGCGGTGCATTTTGCAGGGCACTTTGGCGAAAGTCGCCGGAATGGCCGGCAACACCGAGGAGTACCTGCTGGTCAACTTCGACGGTCACGATGGTACTCTGTATGCTGACGCGATCGATGATTTTCTCTGCTCACTGAACAAAGAACAGTATGAGGAATATTGGTATCCACGGGTGACGATAAGTGAAGTTGATCGGCCGCTGGAATTTATCGATCTGTCGCTGGTGATCACCTCCCGGAACCCGGCCTTCGCTCTTCATCCCAAAGGAGCCACCGGCATCGGGTCCTCGGCGACCCTGGATGCTGTCGACGCACTCCTCCGGTTCGGCTGCAGCAAAGACCTGGAACTCAATATTTTCGGCGATCTGGAGTTGATCGTCATCGAAAATTGACGGCTACAGCAGGACTTCGTTCTTGCGGACCAGCAGCATTTGGTCAAGTTGCACCGCCAGCAAGCGGCCCAGCGGCACCCCGTTTGCCTCCAACCAGGCGGCCTTTTCCGGGGCTAACAGGGTGATCAGACCGTCAGCGAACAAATCGTCGCCGTCGTAGAGCTTCCAGTCGGCATAGCCGGGGGCTTGGTAATTGTAAATAAAACGCATGAAGGGAGCAAAAATGCTGGGGTGAATCCGCCCCGTTCTGGTCTGCCATTTTCTTCTTTCATCCATCACCTGCCGGTTGGAATGGGCGACGGCCAGTGCTTCCTCCAGATCATGATCAGGCCCGCCGGTCCCTGTGGCAGAGCGCAAAATATGGGACTGGATATCGCAAAACAGGTGAAAGTGTTCGTGGGTCCAGGTTTTGAACACTGTAATGTGGGCCAGGGCTTCGAGGTCGCTCAGCCAGAAGGCATGACCCGCCTGCTCCAACTGCTGGATAATTGACCAGAAAAAACCCCGGAGCTTATCACGGTAAAGGGCGATGGTGCCGGGACTGCTCATGGGATGGTAGTAGCCAAGGCATTCTTCCCCCGACTCGCGATACTCCCCCAAGCTGAAGCCACCCTGAAAAGACTCAAGCTGTTCCGGCTCCAAATAAATCCGACCGCTTTCCGGATCCTCGGCCAGCCGGGCATCAAGGGCAGGCTTGAGGATATAACTTGTCGCTTCTTTGCAAATATCCATAATATGCTCACATTCAATAATTTGAGTTAGCTAAGGAGTTTTCCTTTCACTTTGTTTTTCCAACAAAGATAGCACCTCTTCAATCTGTTTACTCAAATTTTCAAGAACAGCCTCAAGCTCCTTGCCGACCGGCAGCAGTAACGGAATGTAAGCTGCTGGGTGCGTTTTTAACTCAGTATAAAACAAGCGATCATCTGGCAGTTGGCTTAGAGCATTTTGAACCTTGGTAGTCAAGGTCGGGTTGCCTGAATCATTTTTTCTTACCGACAGCCAGATTGGCGACAGTCCGTATTTTCTCCAAATTGTGTAGTCCAACTGGATATTTAACCCAAATTCGTAGAACGAAAACGAACGTGCATAATAACCATATCCTGCGTTACAGCTTTTTCCAGTCGGAGGAGGTTCACCGGGTACATTTTCCTTTACCTTGTAGACTACCTTGTAGAATACCTTGTCGACAATATCGTAAAACTGTAGCTGGCAACGAGGAATTGCTTGTGAAGTAATATCTTCCGAAGTAAGCGGCAGGAAAGCTTCTGCATCCATTCTTTCGCACAGACCCGAAAGCTGGGCGATATTGTTGGACAGTTGAGGCTCATCAATCGCGGCCTTTTTGAGGTAGTCTAAAATCTCACGCCAACTGGTCAGTGCCAGAAATTGCCCAGATATAAGTTTTGAAACTATGAATTTTCCAGAAGCTGGCCGTTTTGTCTCGCCAATAAAATCATGATTAACTGACTTTTTACAACGGTGGCCAAGTTCAAACCAAAGTGTTTCCAGCCTGTTCTCCGGCGCAACAAACATGAGCACCCCGTTGCCGGCACCTTTCAAATGACCCAGGTAGCCTACAGGCTGATTTGCTGTTAGTCCGGCCCCAAACTTGGCTTCGATAATCAATATTTTATCGTCTCCATTTTTCCCGATGATGTCCGGAATACCACCATCATCTCCTCTTTCCTGGGAGCTAAAAAATGTATTTTCCGGCAACTGAAAAGAAGGTTCAACGGCGCGAATCTTATCTTGCACATACTTCAGGAATGCCCGTCGCAGAACCGCCCCTCTTCTTCCGTCCAAAAGATAGGTCAGGGCTTCGGTGGCAATGTTTTCTGGATGACTCGCTAATCGCAAGGCCAGATGCCCCAACAGACTATCATGTTGTGTATCTCTCATTATTGTCACCTCGTTTTGATTTCGAGTTAGCAATGCCTGATTGCCTAAATATCATTCCTCTCACGGTTGCTTAACATGAAAGATTAGCCATGGGAAAGCCATTTTTCCCCAAGTTGTCAGGCGAATACACCAGACGAGCAGGGCGTTGTTTATGTCTCCACCAACAGTTTGCCATGGCAATGCGACAAAAAATGTCGCAAAAAAGTCGGGGAGATAATACGCTGTGTTGGCGATGCTATTCACATTTGAGTTTCTTAATTGTTGTTTTGCGGAACTGTTCGGCCGCGACGCATTATGACTTGATGCTTTGTTATAATTTCTTTAAAACGAGTAGACTCAACGAATCATGCAATCAGCAACCGGAAATTGAGCCATGACCAGACATCCTGGGCTTTCCAAATCTCGGATCATTATTCATCGCCAGTGCCCCCGGCGGTTGTGGTTGCAGGTATATCGGCCAGAGTTGGCGGTGGTCGAGAAAGCGGCTACGGAAATGATGGCGACTGGTAGACGGGTAGGGGAGGTTGCCCGGACTTTATTCCCCAATGGCCTACTGATGCCCGAAGGAGATCTCAAGCAGGCTCGGTGGGAAACTGATGCCGCCCTGGCTTTGCGCCCGAGAAGGCCGCTTTTTGAAGCCACTTTCAGTCATCAACAGGTCCTGGTTCAGGCAGATATTCTTTATCCTGCAGGGAACGGCTACCGGATGGCGGAGGTCAAGGCTGCTAACGAGGTTAAGGAATATCACTATGACGATGCTGCTGTTCAAGCCTGGGTGATTCGTCAAGCCGGGGTCCGTCTGCACCGGGTTGAAATCTGCCACCTGAACAGGGATTATATTTATCCGGGCGGGGATAACTGGCATGGGCTGTTCGCCTTGAGCGATATCACTTCTGAAGTAAAAGATCGGCGAAAAGCGATACCGACCTGGGTGAGTGATGCTCAACGCACTTTGGGCCAGACCGTACAACCAAGGGTGCAAACCGGTGTACAGTGCCGCCAGCCCTTTGCCTGTCCGTTTTTTACCCACTGCGAACCCAACGCGATTGCAGAGCTTAGGCCATGCGATCTTCAGGTATTGCCACGAGCCGGTAGTTTGGTAACAATGCTGAGGGAATCCGGCTTTACCAGCTTAAAAGATGTCCCGCCGGAAAAACTTAATAACCCGGTCCAGCAGCGAATCCGCCGAACGCTGATCGCAAACCGAGCTGAAATCGATCCGGTCGCTGGCGAAATACTTGGTGGCTTGCCTTATCCCCGCTATTATCTCGATTTTGAAACGATGCAGTTTGCTATCCCGTTCTGGATTGGGACAAGTCCCTACGCCCAGATTCCCTTCCAGTGGTCCTGCCATGTGGAAAAACGGGCTGGTGGTAAATTGCGGGAGCATTCATTTCTGGCTGACGGCGCAAACAACCCATGCCGGGAGTTGACCGAAAATCTTCTCGCGGCTGTGGGCAAGATGGGGCCGATCTTCGTTTATTCCTCTTTCGAACAGAGCCGGTTAAAAAACCTGGCCTCTCAGTATCCGGATCTGGCCCCGGCTATCGAGAAGGTTATGAAACGGCTGGTCGATCTGTTGCCCATAACCAAAAAATATTATTATCATCCGGATATGCGTGGTTCATGGTCTTTGAAGGCGGTGTTGCCAACCATCGCCCCTGATCTGGACTACAGCAATCTACCGGTCGCCGACGGACTTATGGCCCAAGAGGCTTTCCAGGAAATAATGCGACCGGAGACCAAGGTTCGGCGACGCAATCAGCTGCGCCGTCAGCTTGTTGAATATTGCGGCCTGGACACCTTGGCCCTGGTCCGATTGGTTCACTTTTTCATGGAGGCCTCAGCATCATGCCGGCGAAAATCCACCAGGCCATAGCCCGCCAATGGGAACTGCTGAAGCTTTTGCCCTCCCGGCCTCCAGGCAAATCTGCCCGTGAGTTGGCGGAAAAATTGACCCAGGAAGGCTTCCAGGTAAGCAAGAGAACGGTGGAGCGGGACTTGAACGAACTCTTGATCCAGTTTCCCATTCAATGCAATGACCGGGGCACTCCCTATGGCTGGTACTGGTCACCAGACGCTCACTGCGACCTACCAGGTCTCACCTTGGCGGAGGCCATGTCCACACGATTGCTGGAGGACTTTCTCAAGCCTTTGTTGCCCGCCTCAATTTTACGGGCTTTAACTCCACGCTTTAGACTTGCAGAGCGGAAACTCCAGGCCATGGCGGACAACCGGATGAGCAGTTGGGCCGATAAGGTGAGGGTGGTTTCCCCCACCCTTACTCTTCTCCCGCCCAAGATTGACCAAGAGATCCTTGCAACGGTACAGGAAGCTTTGTTGGAGGATGAACAGCTGGAAATCGTTTATCATTCTATTAGCAGGGAAGAAGCCAATACTCAGACAATCCACCCCTTGGGCCTGGTGCAGCGGGGCCCGATCACCTATCTGGTAGCCACTGCCTATGATTATGACTATGCCTACATCTATGCCCTGCACCGAATAAACGCCGCTCATATGACTGGGGTAAAATGCCGGCGACCCAAGGATTTCTCCCTGGATAAGTACATCGGTTCGGGAGCCCTTCACTTTGGCGATGGTGAATTTATCCGCCTGCGTGCCTCTGTCTCCCTCTCCCTGGCAAAATTGTTGCAGGAGACCCCTTTGGCGGAAGACATGATTATTAAGAAGCGTAAAAAAGATTGTATGCTGACTTGCACTATCGCTCACACCTGGCAACTTCACTGGTGGATTCTTTCCCAGAGTGACGAAATAGAAATCCTTTCTCCCCCCAAATTGCGCATTGCAGTAATTGATGCGATCCAGAGGATGGGAAAGGTTTATTGAAAGTTGGCCTCCTGCTCCAAAAACATTGCACAAATAGATAAAACAATCTGACACAAGTAGTTGACCCCATTTGAAGCGGACGCTCTTTTGAGTGGCTGACTGATACTGCCAAAATTATCTGCCCGGGACCTGGTCAATTTTGCCAGGAGGATCAACCTCGTTCCCTGCAGCAACCCGGTTAACAGCCCGGAGAGCAAAGGTGTCCGGTTTTATTGGGGCAACTCCACAACCCAAAACGGTAGTGCGCTTAAACTAGATTTGCTTGGTGATACTATCTCTGTACATTAAGTTGACACCGGATTAGGGTGCAAGTTTAAAATATGTCGCATATACAGGGCTGGGCATTTGAAGCCCAAGGCCGAGTGGTGCCGACTTTGTTCGTCGCCCGGAACACTGAGCTGGGCTTACCGATAAAATGCTAAATGTTAGGCGTGTGAAATGACAAGTGGGGGAATTGACTTATCCTTTAAATGGAGGAAGCTATGGACATTCGAAAAGGTACTTCATCAACCGTTTTGCTGAATATCAGCGGGAATGATATACGAGAAGGTACTAGCTCTAGGGTCTTATATAATTTGTCCGGCAATAACATTAATAAGGGGACCAGCTCCACAACAGTACTGAATGTAAGCGGAAATAACATTCGAAAAGGTACATCATCAGCCGTTTTGCTGAATATCAGCGGGAATGATATTCGAGAAGGTACTAGCTCTAGGGTCTTATATAATTTATCTGGCAATAACATTTGCAAAGGAACGAGTTCAACAGTGCTTTACAATACAACCAGTAGATGCAATACTCAGCAACTGGCTGCAATATTGCTTGCATTGAACGAGATATAGGTGCCTAACGGCACGAAGAGGTGGTCCCCAATTTTCGAACAGGGTGCCAAGGTGGCCAACCATCCACTGGCGAAGGAGAACCCTTAATCATGAAAGTTTCCCAACCTTGATCAGCCTCGCGCCGGGTTGCGCACCTTGCGCCACAGCCAGAAGGAGATCAGGCCGAAGATGATCAGCCAAGGGTGACCGGCCAGAACTGCCAGAGCAATGAATAATCCGATCCCAGTGGCGAACAGAGCCAGGAGGGAGGTCACCCCTTGGCCGATTGTATCTACGAGGTCCGGAGGACGATTTGGTTGATCATCAGCCAATTGTCGTCGCCAGAAGATCACTGCGATTATCCCCAGTCCCAGCGGCACCAACCAGAGATTGGTGGCCACCAACAGGGCGCAGATAATCACCACCACGGTGGAAAAAATGATAGCGGCTGTCCGGAACCAGAAATTGATGAATTTTTCAATCCATTCCATTTTTCACCTCGTCTAGCAGGATGCGGCCGGTAGCTGGGGTTTGCTCTCTTGGCTCAATTAACCGGCAGCGATTTTAATGTGGTTTATCATCACCGCTGCTGTTATGGCAGGCCAAACAGGACATACAACCAGCGATGCCAGGTGGTACTTGCCCTCTTGTCTGGGAAATCGCAAAAAAATCAGTTGCTGGCTTTGGGGGTACTTTTAGGGGTACGAGAAAAAAAGGAGTTGTAAAATAATCTATGATATCAATAAGAAGCATAATTAGTTAGAATATGACCTCCACCACCTAAAATCAAGGGTTTCCCGGTTTGCGCCGGGGAGCCTTTTTTTTTGCAAAAACCTATGTAAGCAGGGTCGCTAACTTGCATGCGGCCAATATACCATGCCCACTAACCCCTATGCTTACGAATTTTCCATTCCTGCCATGCTGTCTTTGCTCCCGGAAGCTCCCCTAACAGGCAGACGCGCCAAAGGTAAATTTTTCAGTATAATTCTCTCAAAAGGCTCAGGCAAAAATACGCGTTGCAGCGCAGTCCGGATCACCAGGATTCTCAAGCAGGTTGATACTGCCGGAATCCTGCAGATAACGCCGCCGCGCGGCCCGGACATTTGCCTCAATTCGGTTGAGTTTTCGGTCGGTTATTTGGGTTGACAAGCCTGCCGTCGTCGCGACATAATTAATTGCAGCCCGTTGTGCTTACCGGTTAGACAGGCTGTCGTAGCCCCTGTTTTTTGTCAGGACCGGCAAAAAAGATTGCTTGTCGCTCCGTTGGCCTTTAATGCTGGACATAGCGGTTTACGAGCCGGGAGAAGAGTCCGCCCACTATCCCCGCTTGGCTCAGAACTCCATGCCAAGGGGGGAGACTCTGGCTGCCCTGCACCGGCGGAAAACTCATTTGACGGCTGGAAGTTCTCATGGTCAGCCTCTGGGGGATTTTGGATGAATAAGACGGTAGTAGCAATCAAGTTTGTGCTGATTGGCCTTTTGCTGGCCAGCTTTGCCGGCTGCATAGCACTTGGCGGAATTCCTACGTCTCCCGCTCCGGCCCCTCAGCCGACCGGGACAGCCACGCAATCCAGGATCGAAGCAGCCCAGGCGGAGAGGTTGCAGAGGCTAATGATCCCCCTGCTCCAGGTAATGAACCGCCCGATCCCGGCGGGGCAAGTCCAGGTCGTGGTGGTTGATGACCCGCAGATTAATGCCGGCAGCGCCGGCAGCGGCCAGTTTATTGTCACGACGGGACTGCTGAATCGGGCCAATGACCAGCAACTGCAAGCGATCCTGGCCCACGAGATTGCCCATGATGATCTCGGCCATTCCGCCACGGCCCAGACCATGGGGGCGGGGTTGAATATCGCTACGGTTCTGCTGGATCAGATTTTTCCCGGTAGCGGCCAGTTTACCCCGATTGCCGGGGACCTGGCGATTCGGGCTTACGGACGTCGCGAGGAGTACGCGGCGGACAGCCATGGCGTTACACTCCTGCGCAGGATCAATCTGGACGGCAAGGGCATGATGGTCAGCACCCTGACCTGGCTGGAGCAGACGGCCGGGAGCGGCGGCGGCGGCGGGTTTTTCGCCACCCATCCCGGGACTCCCGACAGGATCGACCGGGTCCGCAACCTGCCGTGATGACTCTCTTACCTCGCGGTGAGCCAGCCCTGCTACGTTAAGGAGGTTACGGATGAACGAAGCTGGAAAGCTCTATTCGAGCTTGAATTTCATCCTTAAAACGTTCCGCTCGTTTTCCCGACAGTAGCTTACGCTATCCGACAATTTGCGGATAAGATGAACCCCAAGTCCACCGATTTTTCGCTCCATGATGCCCAGTTTTGTATCCGGATCGGGGAGGGACAAAACGTCAAAAGGGTTACCGCTGTCCGCAATTTCCAGCACAAAGACCCCGCCGTCTTCCCCGCAAGAAATTTCGGCGTCCCCTGCGCTGCCAGGGTAGGCATAGCTACAGATATTAACGAACGCTTCTTCCAGAACCAGCGCAAGAGCGTATTTTTTTCTCTGGTCAAGGCCGCTACGGTTGGCGCACTCCTCGACAAACTCGGTCGCTAAAGCGAGATTTTCCAGGACAGCCGGAAATTTCATTGTGCATAAGTTCATGATATTCAGGAAAAGGTCGCCAGAGACGCCGCTACCGAGTCATCCATCGGGAAGATCGTGCCGAAACCCGATATATCGAAGACTTCCTTGACTGCTCCCTTCACATTGGCAAAACGAACCTGCCCCCCTTTAGCCTTGAGCTGCTTGGCTGTGGTAAGCAACCCTCGCAGCCCGGCGCTGCTGATGTAGTCGAGACCCCCGAAATCGAGGATAAACGCAATTTCCCCCTGGGCAATCAGCTCATTTATTCTCTTTTCATACTCAGATGTCGTAACGGCATCCAGCCTGCCGGTAATCGTTGCTACGGTTACGTTTGCTTCCTTTTTTGTCTGAATATTCATTGGTCGCTCCATTTTTTGGATATGTTGAACGGGTGATGCCATGAAACATCCGCAGGGCAGTCGTGCAGCAAGAAACATCTCGATTCGTGGTAGCCTAAGCTTCCGGTCTGCCCCGGTAGGTTATTGCCACCATGGTAACATCGTCTGATTGCGCTGCGCCATTGGCATGTTTCATGACTTCGGCCCGGATGAGCTGAAGGATGGATGCAAGCGGCTCTCCCTGTTTCTGCTTCAGCGAGTTCAGCAATTGTGCTTCACCGTACAGTTCGTTCTCAAGGTTTGCAGCTTCGGTTACGCCATCGGTATAGAGAAACAGGGTGTCCCCCGGCTGCATTACGAGCCGCTCGGTTTCATAGACAGTATCTTCCATGGGGCCGAGGACAAATCCGGATTTCATGGCAAGGTAGTGTATGCCCTGTGCGTCAATAAGCAGCGGCGGGTTGTGTCCGGCGTTGGCAAAGCGGACCTCTCCGTTTTCGGTGTTGAGGATGGCACAGAAAACCGTGGCAAACATGCAACTGTCGTTGCCCTCTGCCAGGATGTTGTTGACGGCAGCCAGGATGCGGTCCGGCTCCCCCAGCCGCTGCCCTTCAGACTTGAGAAGGGTTTTTGCCACCATCATGTACAGGGCCGCAGGAACCCCCTTGTCGGAGACATCGGCGATTAGAAAGCAGAGGTTGGTTTGGTTAATGAAGAAGAAATCATAAAAGTCCCCGCCGACCTCCTTGGCCGGGTCCATGGCGGCGAAAATATCGAACTCGGGACGTTCGGGAAAGGCGGGGAAGATTCTGGGCAGCAGGCTTGCCTGAATATCGGTGGCTATTTTCAGCTCACTCTGAATTCGCTCCTTGGCGGCGGTAGTTTCGGTCAGGCGAGTGATATGCTCTTTCAGGTCACCGGTCATCCGGTTGAAGGCATCGGCAAGCTCCTGGATCTCGTCACCGGTGTGGATGTCCAGCCGGTGGTCAAGATTCCCAGTGCTGGCCTCAGCGACACCTTTTTTAAGAAGCAGGACCGGGGCGCTGATTTTGCCGGAGAGCAGAGCAATAACCAGCAGCATGGCCAGAAGCATAGCTACCATCAGCCAGGCGATGTTGCTGATCAGCTTTTCTGGCCGCTCCATGAATTCGGAGTGCAGCATGGCGATGCCGAAGCTCCAGCCGGGGGTGTTGGGAATGGGGTTGAAGATGGCTATAAACCGTTCGCCGTTTGGCCGGACATAGAGACCCTGTCCGGCCTCACCCTGGATAATCTTCTCACCGATCGCTTCCAGTCCCTGGTAGCCCGCGGCCGATGATTTCAGAAAGTTGAGCTTCATGGTAAGCGTAGGGTCCGGGTGCGCCACCTGCAGGCCACTGCTGTCTACGATCCAACTGATCCCGCTATGACCGATATTGATTGACTGTACGATCTGCGAGAGGGTGGTAAGGGTCACCGTGGCTGCAACAATGCCGATTCGCTCTCCCTGTTCATTGGTCACGGCATGGGCCAGGGCAAAAACGCTCTGGCTGGTTGCTTTGGAGATCATGGTGTCGCTGATGGCATGGGATGCGCCGTTTTCCATGATGCTTACCCAGTAGTCGCGGTCGGCAACATTGCCCCTGTCACCTGTGTTGGTGATATATTCTCCACGGGTATCGGCAAAGAGGATCATCTCGAAATCCGGATTGATTTCCTCAGCATTTTTAAGCAGATCCTGGCCGATGGTTTCAAGGTTTCCGGAGCGGATAAGATCACTTCCGACTAACACTTTGACTTCGTTCAGGTAGCCCTGTATCAGTCGGCCTACTTCCGCTGATCTGGCTTTTAGAATCTCCTGGCTCAGATCTTGAGTCAGCGGGATGACGGTACCCTTGATGTTGGAATAGGTGATAAACCCGAAAACGAGCATGAGAATCCCCAGAGTTGCACCAAACCAGGTCAGCATCTTGGCCCTGATGGATTTCATCTGTACCTTATCCTTTTTCATTCAAACGGTTTTCCGGCCCGAAAAATATTTTGCCATCTGTCATTTGTGTCGGCACCAGGACTGTAGTCATAAACGTCAGGTATTTTCTTGAGAATAGCCCAATTATGGCTTCTGAATAAGCGGGATCAGGTGGAATACCAGCTTGCTGAAATGTACCCTCAACCTCTCTTCAAGTCTTATGCGGAGGTTTTCAATTTCTTCTACGGTCGTTGTCTCTTTGAAATACAACTCCATCTGGACAAAGCGGGTGCTGCCACTGAGCTGAGTATAAAAGTTGCCGATCCCCTCGTAGGTATCGAAATCTGCGACCAGAGCTTTCAGGATCTTATGCTGATCCCCCTCCGGCAGCGGCAGATCTATCAACGATTTGAAGTTCTTCACCAGCAGGCCGATGGCACAATAAAACATATACAACACCACCGAGAGGCCGATGATCAGGTCAACCGTCACTGCCGCCTGAATCTGTCCCTCTGAGAATAACCAGAGTCCTAACAAAAGACCGGCAGAAACAGACAGGTTGAGGACCAGGGTGAGCTTGAGATCGACGTAATATGAGTGCGTCATCGGAGAATGGTCAGAATATCTGCGGCACAGGCGTGACGCCCAGGCCACCATTACCCAGGCGCGGAGTATTGCCAATACCAACGTTATTTGAGCCAGCCCTAAGTTGATTGTGGCGGGTGGGTGAAGATAACGATTCAGGGCGGAGTTAATGATGACCATGGTGATCAGAATGACAATTATAGAGTATAAGAAGCTCGAGAAATTTTCGAGTTTTCCTGTGCCGTAGGGAAAATTGAAGGAGTTGCGGCGCTGGATGACGATGACCGCGGCCATATTGAAGCTGTGGAGGATCAGACTGGCCGCGTTCTCCACGGCAATGGTGAATATTGTCAGCGAGTCACTGAGAATTGCTATCGCGATGTTGATTGCCGTTAGTGGCGCCAGGGTGGCAATCAACCAGAAAATGTATTTTTTTAGATCGGCATATTCCTGGCTGTCTAGGCTTGTTGATTTACCGTCGCTATTTCCAGTTGACAAACTCACGCAATACGCACCTTTTTCGGAGCTTCAAAGCTGACGGTAGTTCATACTTGAACTCCGGTTACTACCTTACTGATCACCGTGCCGATAACGCCTATTTCAATTTTTCAGTTTGATCGTGTAAACCATTCCCAGATATTGACCATATCTGTAGACCGGATAGAAGAGAAACGCACCATCGCCATCCTCAGACAGAGGGATTTCAAGAGCAGCAGGCTGCCGCCTGCAATGATGGCAAGAAACTCACTGTCACGTATGTCGGCACCAAGATTGTAGTCATACCCGGCGGGGAGACGGCGCAACCGGCAACAATGCCGCTAACGATTTACTCTTGCAATCCCAGTTGATTCAACATGAACGAATAATACTCCGCTGCTTCCTGATAACGCTGAAAGCGTCCGGAAATCCCTCCGTGCCCCGCCTCCATCTGGGTACGTAATACCAGCAGGTTGTTGTCGCTACGCCGGTCGCGCAGGCGGGCGACGTATTTGGCCGGCTCCCAGTACTGTACCTGCCAGTCCCACAGGCCGGTGCCGATAAACATTGCCGGATAGGAGGCCGCGTGCAATTGGTCGTAGGGGGAATAGCTCAGCATGTAATCATAGTAGACTGGATCCTGCGGGTTACCCCACTCGTCAAATTCGTTGGTGGTCAGCGGAATGGATTCATCAAGCATGGTGGTGACGATATCAACGAAGGGCACCTGTGAAACAATCACCCGGTAACTTGATGGCGCCATATTGGCGATGGCGCCCATTAACAGACCTCCGGCACTCCCCCCCATGGCGGCGATCCGATCCGGAGCCGCATACCCCTGACCCACCAGATGATTGGTGACATCGATAAAATCAGTGAAGGTGTTTCTCTTTTCGAGCAGTTTGCCATCCTCATACCAGTGTCTACCCATCTCCTGGCCGCCGCGGATATGGGCAATGGCATAGACCATGCCGCGATCAAGCAGGCTGATGATGTTTCCATTAAACCAGGGCTCCATGCTGAACCCATATGAACCGTAGCCGTACTGCAAGAGTGCGGCGGAGCCATCTTTTACAAACCCCTTGCGATAGACCAGGGATACCGGAACAAGTGTGCCATCACGCGCAGTGGCCCATTGCCGCTCAGTCACGTAATCGTGTTTGTCAAAACCACCAAGCACCGGAGCTTCCTTGAGCATGCGGAGCTCATTGTTGACGCTGTCCAGCTCATAGATGGTCGTAGGAGTTGTCAGTGAGGTATAGCTGTAGCGCACCCAGTCGGTATCTGGCTGCCGGTTGACGTTAAGCTCCATAAGATATGCCGGTTCTTCTGCGGCAACAATGGTTTCAACCCCTGCGTTGGAAAGCAGCCGGATGCGGGTAAGGCCATTGAAACGCTCGTCAATAGCGATAAAGGTATTGAACAGCTCAAACCCTGTGATCAGCACCGCCTGATCGTGGGGAACCAAGACGTCCCATTGCTCACGCCCGTTCCAGATGCCGTCGGCAAAGGTCATCAGCTTGAAATTTGCGGCATTCCAATTGGTGTGCACCACCCAGCGCTCGTCAAGATGGTCGGCCTGGTACTTGAAGTCGAGACCGCGCTCGGCAATCAGATTAAACCCACCGGGGTTGTTTGCCTCTGTACAGCGTTGTTCGTCAGACTGGGTGCTGGTACTATAAATGCAAATGTACTCTTCCGAACGGGTCAGACCGACATACATGCCGATTGGTGGCAGCGTCGGTGTTGATGGTGTGAGATTTCACCTTGGTGCTCAGCAATGTCTCCGGATCGTTCCAGATATAGAAAATGGTGGCATTGTCTGCTGCCCAGGCGATCGAGTGGGATATGCCGGAAACTCCGGTGTCGCTGATGGCTCCGGTTTCCAGGTTCTTGATGCGCAGCTTATACTGGCGGCGGCCGACGCTGTCTTCGACAAAGGCAAGCAGCTTCTGATCCGGGCTTAATTTGAAGTAATCTATACTGTAATAACTGTAGCCTTGGGCAAGCTCGTTGATGTCGAGCACGATCTCTTCAGGAGCGTCCATGCTCCCTTTGCGGCGCGCATGAATCTGATAATCTTTCCCCTCTTCATAACGGCTGTAGTACCAGTAGTCCTTGTAGAGGTACGGCACAGAGGCTTCATCCTGCTGCAGCCGTCCAACCATTTCCTCGTAGAGCTCATCCTTAAAACCGGCCAGCAAAGCCATAACCGCATCGGTATAGGCGTTCTCTGCATTCAGGTAGGAAAGCATCTGGGGGTCTTGGCGCGTGTCATCGCGCAGCCAGTAATATTCATCCAATCGTGTGCCGCCTGGCGCGTACACATCATAGAGCCGTTTTTCTGCAACCGGCGGAGTTTGCCCCACCGCCTCAGCAGTCAGTGGGGTTGTTTCCGCAAAGGGTGAATCACCTGACGAACAGGCCGTGAGGAAGACCAGAAAAAGCAGAATTGCCGGAAACTTCATGAAAATTTTAGTGCCATGGTGGGTCATGTTTTTTCCATTTTCGCTTTTGCTCACATCTCATCGCTACAGGTGAGATCCGAAAAACCAGGTCTCGGGATGAAGCAGATACTGTTCTTAGCGATCATCGGTCTTCTCTTCCATCAAAACTACTTCAATCTTCACGTGAATTCCTTAATGTATCGAAACAGGGCCGCTTCCGACTATTCACCTATGATCTCAAGATTGTCAGAGGCAACAAAATAGTCGCGATAGTAGGCGGTCGCTGCCCAGACCGGTCCGCTGCCGGTCTCCCTGGGGGTATAAAAAGTAAAGAGGCTGATTGTCTGGTCATGATATTCGTTGAATATGTAACCGTTAATGCCTGAGATAAACGAGAGATTATTGAGATACGCCCAGAGCTCATCGGAAGCGGCAGTGGGACCAGTCATGGCGAAAGCACTGGCACTGATCCACAGCGCATCGTAGGCGCTGATTTCGTTCCAGGTTGAAGCTCCGCCCAGCAGCGGAGCCAGCTTTGATTCGAGGACATGCTGGGTTGGAAAGAAGTAAGTCAGCGCCGCAACGTCAAAGATCGAGCAGGTCAGTTGGGTCTTTTCCGCTATGGCCACCGCAACGGGCGACTCGAGCAATGTTCGGGTTTGGCTGATGCCGTCGGTACCGTACCACCGTACCTCCGTCAATGGTCCTGTTTGGACCTGTTCCAGCAGTAAGGTGACTTCATCGAGACCGACAACTAGTACTGCGGTGGTGGCGGGGGCTGCTATCTCTCCCAGCTTGGCTGAGGCCTGATCGAGAACAGGGGAAAAATTGGCTGCATCAGGTTCATAGCTGTAGCTATCGACAACACTCCCTTC
Organism: Desulfurivibrio nitratireducens; assembly: GCF_044068515.1. NCBI lineage: Bacteria > Pseudomonadati > Thermodesulfobacteriota > Desulfobulbia > Desulfobulbales > Desulfobulbaceae > Desulfurivibrio > Desulfurivibrio nitratireducens. The sequence continues at coordinate 26,473 of NZ_JBIPKI010000011.1, read as the reverse complement.
GAATATTTCAGTGAATGCTGTCAAGAAATCCTGGCCGTAGGTATCATTACGATATATCAGCACGACATTCTGCTTGTTCTGAGCCGTTATCAGGCGTGATAGGGCTTTGGCCTGACGTGTGTCATCCGGTGTAAGGCGCATGATCCGGTCATCGGATCTGGCCAGGGATGGTGCAGTGCTGGTGGTGCTGATAATGACGATGTTGTTTGCCTGGGCGTAGGCACGCACGGCGGCCAGTTCGCCGCTGTAGATCGGGCCGATGACCAACTCGATGCCAAGAGCGTGTAAAGCTTGCAACTGTTCAAGAGCAGTGGCGGGATTGCCGGCCGTGTCACGCACTTCCACCTTGAAATCAATGTTGACCCCCAAGGACTTCTGATAATAGTCGTTGGCGTGTTTAAGCGCCAGGTTGATCGCTTGCTCTGCGCCCCAACCGGCTTCGGCACTGGCACCGGTCAGCGGCAGAAGCACCCCAATGACAGCATCCCCTGTTGCATGCGTGGGAATTGCGGTAGCCGGAATAATCAACGTCCCCACATTAATGCTTTTGATGAACATTCCCTTGAGGTTCCAGCGTATGCCGCTACTCCCCTCTTCAACCGCAAAGCGGGCGTACCGGACTGGCACCATATCACCATTGTCATCCAGTTGGGTCATTTGCGAGGAAAAGTTGCCACTTTTATTGACTACGGATTTGAAGTTTTCGATCAATTCGGCCATGCCAGCCTTGGGATTCAGGCGATAGGCTTCCGTGATATACCAGAGGGCATCCCAAACCCCCAAAGTGGCAGGTGATGGCGTCGTGCCCAGCTTGGCCGCCATCATTCCGGTAACCATCATGGTGGAAACGACGGGGGTAGTTGCTTCCGATGAAAAGGTGTATCCTTCGAGATTTACTTTTGCGGCAAAGGCTTTGGCTTCCGCCGAGTTTAAAATCGTTGCTTCACGAATAATCGAATCGGTAGCAAACCACTTGAAGTCGGCAAGCGGACTGGAAATGCCGGCGCTGGAGAATATTTTGACGGCGTCGGAATCACGACCAATGAACAGGATGGCGGTGGTTTCAGGATCCAGCTCGGCAGCTGCCGATGTGATACTGCCGACCACCGGCGCGAAATCAGTTGTTTGTACTTCATACTTGATGGCGTCAAGCACTTCAATGCCACTGGAATTGGCGTGCATTAGCTGCTCAAAGTCTCTGCCATAAGGATCATCGACATAAACCGGAAGCAGGCGGGTGAAGTTCTGGCTTTCCACCAGAGCGCTGAGCGCCTCAACCTGATTGATGTCATTTGGCACCAATCTGAACAGATTGTCCGGAAGAGCAAGGGAAGCGGCGGTGCTGGACGGGCTCACGAGCAACATGCCATTTGCATTGGCGTAACCAACCATTGCCGCCGCTTCGTCGCTGTTCATGGGGCCGACAACCGCACGCACACCCTTGGCGTGGAGCGACTGCAGGGCAACCAAAGCACTTCCGGCATCGCTGTGGCTGTTCTCCACCACGAGTTCCAGTTGCAGATTATCATCCTGCAAATAATCGTTTGCCGATTCCACCGCGAGATCCAGCGCTACTTTGGCATTTTCTCCCCACGAAGACCATGGACCATCCAGCGGCAGGACCGCTCCTACCTTGACCATCGTCACCGGCTCCGAAGAAGATGATGATTGGCAACCAACCATGAGGAAAACCAGCCACAGACCCATCAACGCACATACTGATTTCATTATTCGTTATCCCTGTTCGTTATTATTTTACCCACTCTCGTCATCCCTCTTAGCTCCGCATACTAAGGAGCCAGAGTTAATGTCTATGACTGACCAGTCGCAACACGAGGCAAGCCTGATTATTGTGTCAGCACAATGATCTCACCGTTTACTATTCCAGCGGCAGCCGCATCTGCGGCTGCCTGGTACGGCCCAACAGCAGGGTTTGAGGAGGCATAACCAACGCCGCCACGTTTCAGGTCAAAGTTCTGAACGCCCACCAAAGGTGATCCGGACGCAACACCTTCGATGACTTCAAATACCGCCACATCAACCCGTTTCAGCATCGAGGTCAGAATCACGTTTTTGACATCGGCAAGCGAAGGAACATTGTATTGGTCGGAATCCGCACCGATCCCCCACAGCCCGTTGCCCACTCCCCCTGCCGCCTCGAACGCCTGAAACATGCCGGCATTTGAAGCGCCTGCGGCGGCATACCCGACATCAACATGATTGGCAATCATCACCTCGGTTGCGCTCTTTGCCTTTTCCGGCGAGTTCCATGCGGTCGCATCTCCGGACGCCCCTATGTAGGCGATCTCAATCGTGATGTTTGGGTTTATTGATTTAGCTCCCTGTACATAACCGGCCCTAAAGGCATTGATTAACGGAATATCCATGCCACCGATAAAGCCGATTTTTCCGGTTTTGCTGGCCGATGCCGCAATCACCCCGACAAGGTAAGACCCCTGTTCTGCAGCAAAGATCAGGCTGACAACGTTAGGTCCTGCGACCTCCGCATCGATGATGGCAAATGTGGTGCCGGGAAATTCCTTGGCAATGTCATCAATAGCGGCACTGTAACCAAAACCGGCTGCTATGACCGGGTTGTAGCCACTTGAAGCCAGCAACCGCAGATGCTCACGGCGTTCGTTATTCGTATCGCTTGCCTCGGCTGTGATCTCCATGATCTCGGCGCCAAGTTCCTGCTGCGCCTTAGCCAGACCAGCATAAGCGGCATCGTTGAATGAACCGTCCCCCCTGCCGCCGGAGTCGTAAGCCATGCCCACCTTAAGAGTTGCAATCGACTTTCCATCTCCGACGCATGCTGCAAGTGTCAGCATGCTGGCCAGCAGAACTAAAATTGCTATGAGATTTTTTAACATTCGTTAGTTTCCTCGATGCAAATTTTCATTGTAGCGTATGAACGAATCTTGGTGTAAGCATCCAGTACGTAAACTGTTGTACCATCAGTAAGAGGATCAGCAAACTTAACGCTACACCTACAGGAGATAGGTTACAACTAATCGGTTTTTAGCTTGATGCTGTATATCATCCCCAGATACCGGCCATCATTAAATACCGGTTTGAATGTGAAATAACCGGTTTTCCCCTCGAACAATGGCGCTTCTAAAACATCCGGATGTTGTTTTTTCAATATCCGGAGAATCTGCCTGTCACTCTCAGCGGTTCCGGGATTGTAGTCATACTCTGAAAGACTGTTTTCCACCGGGAACCCAAAACGGTTTATCCCTTTGGCGTTAATCCATTGCACCGAGTAGATGGCCGGCGTTAATGAGTAAAACTGCTCGAACAGTTTCATCGCTTTATCTTTGTCGTCATCGACCAGTGCCGCTTTCAGGGTGGTATCCGCCGCAAACAACTCAAGTGCCTGTTCGGCAGCGACAGCCGAAGCGGGTCTCAATGACATCCGTTCTTTTGTATTTCGCTCCAAACGAATGCCTACCAGTCGCCAGTCGACTCCGTACAGGGATACGCTGGTCCAGTATGCTTTTTTGTCGACATCATCGCCGGTCAGATCTTCCTTCTTAAAGCGGTAGACGCCATGACCCTGCGGAGTTGCGGCAATTTTTCGTGCCAGCTCAACAAATTCTGTATAGGGCTGAAACACAGCTGAAGTGAAAATGTTAAGGCCAATCTGTACCGGATCGCTGTCGTAGAGGGTTCTTCCTCCCAGATCCATTACCGATATATCCAGGGGTACCCCTTTCACCAGAGGCTGTATGATTTCTCCCAGAAATCTTTCCGGCTTGAACATGACGCTAACCGAGCCGATAAAACGACCTTCAGGGTTGAATATCGGATATTCCGCATCAACCGCATCATACCCCTCCACCGAATGGAAAACCTCGCTCAGTACCGGCTTATGAAGTTTCAGCAGATGCTGGACCTGTTCTTGCGCTGAAATATCTGTGCCTTCAAAATGACGGTATTCGGCAGGCTCTATCGTTGTCAGCAGCCCCTGAGTATCTACGGTAGCGCAATCAACGGCATAGCTGAACTCATGGCAGAGCACTGTTAAAATCCCCTTGGCTTCTTCACCGGTCAGTCCTGTTTCTCCGAGTTTTTCTGCAGCCATGTTGAGCCCAGTGTCAAGACGCTCAAAGGCAGCCGTTATCTGCTGTTGAGCGATTGTCAGCATTACCGGCTGAGTTGCCGCTTCTGCGGCGGAGACAGTGAACAGAAAACTAAAAAATAACAGACCTAATTTTTTCATGATAAATGCTCTCTCCTCATTCAGTAATCTCAGCAATCTGATCATCCGTATCAATCAATGACTCTGAACCAGGTTCATTAAATGAGCCCGAAAATTGTTTTGGATGCAGAAACTGACGTTTTTATTTTTGGGCAGTCGCTGCCCGGGGGTTATTCATCCCGAGGGCCATATGCGGCCGCTCGTGTTATACACGCATAACCACCGGGTAGATAGCAAACTCTTGTAAATCAAACGGATTCTGCCCCAACCAGTCATCGTGAACTGCTGCTTGTAGCGCTCCCCATAAGCATTCTGCAGGGGTTTGCCCGGCTTAATAAAAATCAATTCTTATTCCTTGCCGCCGCTCGGCCCTGAGTGCGCAGCACCTCGCCAATGCATTCTGGGCCATAGAGCCAAGGGGTTGCTCCGCCATTCTGCCTGGCCGCAGTCCAGGTGGCTTGCGCCCTGGCCGGGGGGGGGGATTTGATCCAGGGCTCGGATTGCTCTTTCCGCTGGCAGCGAGAAAGGTCCGCCTCGATGCCAAGCACTTCCCGGTTGAAATAAGCGATCACGGGCGATTCCCCTAAATTAGCGGTGTCCAGAAGCAGGATTTTCTCGTATTCTTTACCGAACAGGTTCTGCCTGCTTACCTGGGGGTATTCCCGGCCAGCGGCCGGGTAGGGCCCTGGGTGGCATAACCCGCAATCACAGTTGGTTATGGGCGGCCATGGCTCTCTTGCCGGTTCCCATCATAATGGGGAAAATGCCCGATAAGATACACCGGACTCTTACCAGGCGAGGAATATTTTGGATCGGAGTGAAATCAGGGATATTCTCGCAAAAGCAAGCGTTCCGGAACATTCCGTACCCTTCATGCGGGCCATGTCCGAAGGCGAGCCTTTTGTCATCGGCGACTATCTATTCTTCGCCGCCGCCGATTGGCTGGTGGCCATCGGTTATCCCCTTGCCGAAGAGTACCAGCCCGCGCATTTTGACCAAGCGGTTCAAGCCGCGGTCACCCGCAGCGCCGCCCGCAACTGCTGGGCCGTGTGCCCGGCCTTGCCGGAGCGTCTGCAACCACACCGCCGGAGCAGGGACTCTTATTATATTCTGCCCCTCGAGGCCGAAATCCCCGTGCGTCTCAACCGGCTGGCCGAACGCGCATCCGCGACCCTGCGCGTCGAGCAAAGCACCCGATTCACTTCGGCCCACCGCCGCCTTTGGGCCGAATTCACCGTGCGCAAACCTTTGCCGGCCAACGTGCAGGAATTATTCGCCCGCACCGAAGATGTGCTGGCCAGGGTGGAAGGCCTGTCCCTGATCAATGCCTGGGATCCCGACGGCAACCTGGCGGCCGCGCTGCTGGTCGATGAAGCCCCCGCCCGTTTCACGGCCTACCTGCTGGGCGCCCACTCCCGGGTGCATTACACCCCCTACGCTGCGGATTTGCTGTTCCGGGAAATGATCCTGGCGGCCAGGAAAGCGGGCAAAAAATTTCTCCACCTGGGGCTTGGCATCAACAGCGGCATTACCCGCTTCAAGACCAAATGGGGCGGCAGGCCCGCCATGGCCTACGAATCGGCCGAATGGAGCGAAGAGGCAGGCCTCGTCAGCGATATAGGTCAGTTGGCGCTGGCCATTACCGCCGGCTCCGGGAAAGCGATGAGCAAAAGGGAATTCTGGGAAAGCCTGCCCCAACAGCGTCCCTTCAGCATGCTCTGGGAAATCGAGAAGGATGGCCGCCGCTCCTGGATCGGCGGCACGGCTCATTTTTTCTGCTACAGTTTCGAGGCGTCGCTGCGCAAACTATATAAGAAGGCCGACGTGGTGCTGTTTGAAGGCCCCCTGGACCAGGCCAGTCTTGACAGTGTCGTGGAGGTCGGCAGAAACCCGGGCTCGGATTCGCCCCGGGTAATCGATCATCTGAGCGCTGAAGAAATCCGGCGTCTCGAGCGGGTGGTCTGCGGTCCGCGCGGCTTCTGGGCCTGGGTGCTGGGCTGCCAATGGGACAATCCGCCGGATGTCCGCCATCTGCTGGCCGATACCCGCCACTGGATGGCCTTTTTTTCCCTGTGGTCAAGCTACCTGGCCCGCCAGGGCTGGAACCAGTCGGTTGACATGGAGGCCTGGCGGATAGCCCGGGAAATGGGCAAACCGATCCATTACCTGGAAAACATCACCGCCCAGGTGGCAACCCTGGAGCGGATCCCGATGCCGCGGGTGGTGAATTTTCTCAGCAACTGCGGCAGTTGGAACCGCTATATCCGCCGCTTCGTCCGGGCCTATCTCAAAGGAGACCTGGAGAGTCTCTACGGCACCAGCGTCGAGTTTCCGACTCGCACCGAAGGGGTCATAAACCTGCGGGACGCTGTTTTTCTGCAAAAGATGAAGCCGTTTATCGAGTCGGGCTCCGCCGCGGTTTTCGTCGGTTCGGCCCACATGGTCAATCTGCGCCGGATGCTGGCGGACGAAGGGTTCCGTGTTCGGAGGACCGGATGCTGAGGCCGGACAGCTTTGCCCGGGTAAGCGCGGCGGCGGTGGTGCCCGAGCAGATAATCTCTTACGTGCGAGCCGTATCGGGCTCCCGGCCGCGCCTGGTCGGCTCCTGCATCGCCTACCAAACGGGGACCGAGCTGGTGCTGGTCGGCTACCCGCTGCCCGATCCGACCGACGAGACGGCCATGGCCGCAGCCGTGGACGAGGCGTTGACGATCAAGGAACTCAGCCGCCTGACGGTGATAGGCCCGGCCCGGCCGCCCCAGGCGCCGGCGGGAACCCGGTTTGGGCGGGATTGCTATGCGCTGCTCCCGCTGCCTCCCCCCGCACCGGGACAGAAGCTGCGCAACATGCTCCGCCGGGCGGCTCGCGAACTCACAGTGCAACCGGGACGGCTCTGGGGGGAAGAGCATCAGGCCCTGGTCGACCAATATCTGGCTAGCCGTTCGCTGGATTCCGGCACCATTCATATTTTCCGGCAGATTCCCGACTACCTGGCCGCCTCGGGCGGCAGCCTGCTGTTTTCAGCCCGCACCAGCGCCGGCCGGCTGGCGGCGTTGGTGGTCGGCGAATTTGCCTCCCTGGAAACGGCGTTTTTCATGTTCTGCTTCCGGGATCCGCAGGCCGCGCCCCCGGGCAGCACGGATCTGCTGCTGGCAGCGCTGGTCGATGAGGCGGTCAAGCGGGGACACGCCAGGCTGAACCTGGGTCTGGGCATCAACGAGGGGGTTCGCTTTTTCAAGCGCAAATGGGGAGCCAGTGCCGAATTGCCCTGTTTCCAGGGGGCCTGGGACATCGAGCCTCCCGGCCTGGCGCGCCGGCTCAGAGCCTTTTTTGGCAAGGAAAAGCAATGAATTGGAGCAACCTCCGACAAGGGGCTTGCAGGGGGTGGCCTGCAAGCCTCTTGCCGGTTATCGGCCGGGCCAACCAAAGCGCCGGGCCCGCCCAGGACTGCTCCAGGTCGGCCTAGGCTTCCGTTTTTACGGTTTTGCCGGCGATCGCCTTCATGATCGGGCCGATAATGTCGGTGGGGACCGGGAAGACTATGGTCGAGCTCTTGTCGCCGGCGATATTGGACAGGGTCTGGAGATAGCGCAACTGCATGGCCTCCGGTTGCTTGGACAAGGTTTGGGCCGCCTCCAGCAGCCGCTGCGAGGCCTGTACTTCGCCCTCGGCGTGGATAACCTTGGCCCGCCGTTCCCGTTCGGCCTCGGCCTGGCGGGCGATGGCCCGGATCATCGACTCGTTGATGTCGACATGCTTGATCTCGACGCTGGAAACCTTGATCCCCCAGGCGTCAGTCTGGACATCGAGGGCCTGCTGGATATCCATGTTCAGTTTTTCCCGTTCGGCCAGCATCTCGTCCAGTTCGTGCTTGCCCAGCACCGCCCGCAGGGTGGTCTGGGCCAGCTGGCTGGTGGCCACCAGGTAGTTTTCCACCTGGATGATGGCCCGCTGGGGATCCACCACCCGGAAGTAAACCACTGCGTTGACCTTGACCGAGACGTTGTCGCGGGAGATTACGTCCTGGCTGGGCACGTCCATGGTCAGGGTCCGCAGATCCACCCGGACCATCTGCTGGATGCCGGGAATGACGATGATCAGGCCCGGTCCCTTGACGCTCCAGAAGCGGCCAAGCTGGAAGATGACCCCCCGCTCGTACTCGCGCAGGATCCGGAAGGTGTAGCCCGCCAGCAGGATAAAACCCACCAGTACCAGCATGAAAAAATAAGCGTCGAACATGGTCTCCTCCTTTTTTTGCCTGGTTCAAGGTTCAAGGTCCGGGTTGCGGGGGTAATAGCCCCTGAACCCGGCGCCTTGATTGTGCGCCTTGCGCCTGGACAGCTTTAACATTCAATAAATCAACCAGATATATAATAACCGTTTGTTTAACCGTGCAACCCTGAACCTAAACCGCCTTGACGTCAAGCTCCAGCCCCCGTACCCCGATGACTGTCACTTTCTGACCCTTCTTGATCGGCTGGGGGCTTTTGGCCCGCCAGCTTTCGCTGTGGACCCGGATCCAGCCCAGGCCCTCTTGGTCGAAATCCACCAGGGCCTCGCCCACGGCCCCTGTCATTTCTTCCGAGCCGGCCACCACCGGTCGCTTGCGGGCCTTGAGAGCCATGCCGACCACCAGGAGCAGAAAGATCACGGTGGCAATGGTCACCCCGATAATCAGGGACCAGGGCAGGGCAAATCCAGGTACGCTTGTATCCATGAGCATCACCGATCCGATCACAAAGGCCACCACCCCGCCGATTCCCAGGATGCCGAAGGAGGGCACCATCAGTTCCGCCGCCATGAAGGCGATTCCCAGGAGAATCAGCCCGGCGCCGACGTAGCTAACCGGGAGCAGGTGGAAGGCGTAGAGCGCCAGCAGCAGGCTGATGGCGCCGGTTACCCCCGGCAGGAGAAAGCCGGGATTGTAAAATTCCAGCAATAAACCGTAAATCCCGAGCAGCATCAAGATATAAGCGACCCCGGGATTGGTGATGGTGGCCAGAAAGCGGTTGCGCCAGTCGGGCTCGATGGGCAGCAGCGCCGCCCCGGCGGTGGCCAGGGTCACTTCGCCGTAAGGCTGGGGCAGGGTAATGGTGCGGCCGTCGATCTTGGCCAGCAGGTCGCGGAGATCATTGGCCACCAGGTCCACCACGTTCATCTCCGCCGCCTCATCCGCCGGCAGGCTGACTGCCTCGCGCACCGCCCTTTCGGCCCATTCGGCGTTGCGGCCCCGCATCTGGGCCAGGCCCCGGATGTAGGCGACGGCGTCTTCCACCTGCTTGCGGGTCATGGCGTCGCCGGGGAGTTCTTCCCGCTGCTCGCCGTTGCGCCGCTCCTCGTCGCCCGGCTCTTCCCGTTCGCCGGGCCGGTCCGGGGGACCGCCCGGCCCCCCGATGGCCACCGGGGTGGCGGCGCCGAGATTGGTTCCCGGGGCCATGGCGGCGATATGGCTGGCGTAGAGGATATAGGTCCCGGCGCTGGCGGCCCGGGCCCCGGAGGGATAGACAAAGGTCGCCACCGGGATCGGCGAGGCCAGGATATCCTTGATGATCTGCCGCATGGCGGTATCCAGCCCGCCGGGGGTGTCCAGCTGCAGCACCGCCAGTTGGGCTCCCTGGGCGTGGGCCTGGGCCAGGCCCCGCTGGATGTAGTCGGCGCTGGCCGGTCCGATGGCGTCAGCGATGGTCAGCACCGCTACCGGGGCGGTATCCCGCGGGCTTTCCCCCCCGGCCGGCTGGGGGGCCAGGGCCACGGCCAACAGGGGCGCGCCCAGCAGCAGGAGCAGGAAAAGGCGCCGCAACAGACAGGCCGCGGTAATGGTGGTGGTCGGGCTTTTCATCTTTTGGTGAGCTCTCACTGATCTGTCAATCAAAAAGCCAAAAATTCAGTCGGCTGATTTAAGCCAAAGCCTGGGCGAGATCGGCCAGGATATCATCCCGGTGTTCCAGCCCCACCGAAAGGCGGACGAAATCGGGAGAAACCCCCGCCGCCTGCTGCTGTTCCGGGGTCAGCTGGGAATGGGTGGTGGAGGCGGGATGAATCGCCAGGCTGCGCGAGTCGCCGATATTGGCCAGGTGGCTGAACAGCTTGAGTTTATTGATGAAGCGGCGCCCGGCCTCCACCCCGCCCTTGATCCCGAAACCCACCAGGGCGCCGTAGCCCCCTTGCAGGTAGCGGGCGGCCATGGCGTGGGTGGGATGATTGCTCAAGCCGGGATAAAGCACCCATTCCACCCCGGGATGATCCTGGAGGAATTCGGCCACCGCCAAGGCGTTGGCGCAATGGCGCTCCATGCGCAGGGTCAGGGTTTCGATCCCCTGGAGGATCAGAAAGCTGTTCATCGGCGAGATGCAGGCCCCGGTATCCCGCAGCAGGATGGTCCGGGCCCGGATCACATAGGCGGCCGGCCCCACCGCGGCGCTCCAGACCACCCCGCCGTAGGAGGGATCCGGTTCGGTGAACATGGGAAACTTGCCGCTCTCCTGCCAGGGAAACTTGCCGCTGTCGACCATGACTCCGCCGATGGAGTTGCCGTGCCCGCCGCAGAACTTGGTCAGGGAATGGACCACGATGTCGGCCCCGTGCTCGAAGGGGCGGCAGAGGGCCGGCGTGGGCACGGTGTTGTCGACGATCAGGGGGATCCCGGCCCGGTGGGCGATTTTCGCGATCTCGGCCAGGTCCGGGGTATCCAGGCGGGGGTTGCCGATGGTTTCCAGGAACAGGCAGCGGGTCTGCTCGGTGATGGCGGCGGCGAAACTCTCCGGCTTGTCGGCGTCGACGAAGGTGGTGGTGATCCCGTAGCGGGGCAGGGTGTGCTGGAGCAGGTTATAGGTCCCGCCGTAGAGGCTGGAGGCGGCCACGACATGATGGCCGTTCTCGCAGATATTCATGATGGCGTATGTGATCGCCGCCGAGCCCGAACTGGTGGCCAAAGCCCCGACGCCGCCTTCCAGCATCATCATGCGGCGCTCGAGGACATCGGTGGTGGGGTTCATGATCCGGGTATAGATGTTGCCGGTAGCCTCGGGAGGAAAGTCCTCGGGCCGGAGGCCGTCGCTGTCAAGGTTGAGCCGGGGGGCCCAGACCTCGGGCTTGAGGGCGAATAGCGAGGCGGCGTCATCGGTGTCGGCGAAGACGTAGCTGGTGGTCTGGTAGATGGGCACCGCCCGGCTACGGGTGGCGGGATCCGGGGTATGGCCCCCGTGGAGGGCGATGGTTTCGGCTTTCCAGGTGCTTTTGCTCATGGACGGTTCCTTGTTGAAGGGAAAAGTGGGAAGTTCGAGTAACGGCCATTACCTGCAGCCGGCGAGGGCGAACCGTCGACCCGGCGGCCGGCGGGCAAGCCGATAATCGCCGGGAGCCGACAGCCGCGGCCCTCTTCCGGCCCTGCCTGCCAACCTTTATACTTTCACAAGTTGGCCGGGGAAAGTCAACAGAACAAAATCTTCCGGAAGCGATTCCGGCCTCGGTGGCCCTTCCGGTCATTGCCCCTAAGGGCCGGAGCTTGTTTGGGCCGGGACTGATTCGCCTTTTCCGCTCACGCTTCATTATACCAAGATATTAATGAATCCGGCCCGAGTCAACTGGCTGGCCCGGGTTTCCGCTCGCCGCGATCAGGCATTGACAAGCGGCCGTTGAGGCCACATTGTAATAGCAGGCCGGAGATGGTTCCGCAGCCTGCCACGCTGAAGCTCAATAAATGGGGGGAAAGATGGAAACCTGCACACCGGCCCGCGATACGGCCGCCACTTTTGTTTATGTCTCCCTGGATACTTATGCCTGCAACGGCTGCGCCGGCTGCGCCGAGTTATGCCCGGAAGTTTTCCGGATGGACGAGACCGGGGACAAGGCCGAGCTGCTTGACGGCTGTGTGCCTTTGACCCCCGACTTGGCGGAGGCGATCAAGATGTGCGCCCAGCAGTGCATCGAGCTGGAGCCCTGCTGAAGCGGCGCCGGGGGAGGCCGGCCCGGCTCCCGGGGCTTAAAAAACGGTCTTGAAGACCACGAAGCCGCCGATCAGCAGAAGCAGGAAGATGATGGTCAGGAGATTGAAGTAGCGCTCGATGAAGCCGCGGATAGCGGGGCCGAAATAATAGATAAAGGCCGCCACCATGAAGAAGCGGGCGCCGCGGGAAATCAGCGAGGCCAGGCAGAAGGTGGCGAAGTTGAGCTCGAAAGCCCCGGCGGTCAGGGTAAAGAGCTTGTAGGGCAGGGGGGTGAAGCCGGCGGCTCCCACCGCCCAGGCGTCGTAGCGGCGGTAGAGGGCCTGCACCTCGCTGAATTGCTCGGTCATGCCGTAGAAGCTGATGATATGGTGCCCCACCAGTTCCATGAAAAAGTAGCCCAGGCCGTAGCCCAGCATCCCCCCAAGCACCGAGCCCACCGTGCAGACCAGGGCGAAGCGGAAGGCCTTGGCGGGCACCGCGATGGCCAGGCCCATGAGAAAGACGTCGGGCGGGATGGGAAAGACCGAGGATTCCACCACCGCCACCCAGAACAGCACCCAGATTCCCCCGGGTTTGCCCATCCAGTGCAGGCAGCTGTCATAAATCCGCCGCAGGATGCCGGGCGCCGCCGGGGCCTTAGGCTCCCGGCCGTTCAATCCTCCCTCCCCGCCATCATTATTCATCAAACCTGATTATTCCCGCGCCGCTGAGTTGGTATGCCTTGGTGGCCGCCGGCCGCCTCGGCCTGCCCGCCCTGAACAGGCCGCCGTAAACGTGGAGGCCCGGGCCCGCTTGGCCGCCACCGGAATTGCCGGAAGGGATCAAGCAGTGGCCGGCCCGCCGCGGCGGCTGGACCTTGCCATGATCATTCGGATTGCCAGCCGTGGGCGCCGACCAGCTTGACGAACCGGACATACTCCGCCACCCGGCTGCTGATTTCCCCTTCCGCTTTTTTGATCACTGTCAGGGCCTGGGAGTCCCGGTCGCCCACCGGGATCACCATGGTTCCCGGATCGGCGAGCTGCTCCACCAGGGGTTGGGGAATCCGGGGGCCGCCGGCGGTGACGATGATGGCATCGAAGGGGGCGTGTTCGGCCCAGCCGGCGGTGCCGTCATCGGCCTTGCTGAGGATATTGAAGAGCTGGAGGCGGTCGAAATTGCGCCGGGCCCGGGCCAGCAGGGGCTTGATCCGTTCCACGGTGTAAACCCGCCGGCAGATGGCGGCCAGGATCGCCGACTGGTAGCCGCAGCCGGTGCCGATCTCCAGCACCCGATCGGTTTTTTTGAGTTCCAGCAGCTGGGTCATCAGGGCGACGATGTAGGGCTGGGAGATGGTCTGGCCCTCGCCGATGGGCAGGGGGAAATCCCCGTAGGCCTGGGGCCGGAGCGCCTCTTCGACGAAGAAATGGCGCGGGACCGCCGCCATGGCGGCCAGGACGTTGGGATCGACGATGCCCCGGGGGATCAGTTGTTCCTCCACCATCCGGGTGCGGGCTTTCTGGTAGCCGTCCCTCATGGGCGTTCATCCGGCGCGGGGAGGTCGAACTTACGAAACTCCGCCTCGGTCAGGGCCCGATAGGTACTGTTGGTCATCCGGCCGTCCCGGAGGTTGATCACCGCCAGGTGGTAATCCTCGTGGCCCAGCCAGCCGCCGACCACTCTGGATCGCCGCATCCGGCTTTGCCGGGCTTCCAGGTAAAGCCATTCCTCGCCGCCCTCGGCGAGGGAACGACGCAGATCCGGCGGGCCCATGATCGCCAGGATTTCCCGTTCGTCGGCGGCCGGGGCCAACAGGCTGAGGTCCGCGGCCAGGTGGCGGGCCTGGTAGCCCCGGGAGGCGCAGGCGGTCAAGCCGCCCAGTAAAAGGAGGATCAACGCGGCATGCAGGACGCGGCGGTATGATGATGGCATGTCTTCTCCTTGCTGCTGCTTGGGTCGTGGTTGGCGTGGCTGGAGATGGTCCCCTGACCATGGCGGCCGGGACAGCCAGAGGCAAAATATCCCGATAGCCCGGCTTTTGCAACCGGGGAAAAAAATTCGCCCATTTTCCCGGCCCTGCCGGAGCTAAATGCTTGACCGCCGGTTCGGTCTTGGACTAGACTGAATGATATTGCCTTGTGCCTTGTCGAGTTGAAGAAAATGCTGCGAGGGCCTTTTGATGCGTTGTGGGAAATGCGGTTATATCTCTTTTGACAGCCAGGAAAAGTGTGGCCGGTGCGGCCGGGATCTCGGCGAGATGGCCGGGCAACTGGGTGGAACTGCGACCAGCCTCGAGGCCCCGCAATGGCTGGCGGGGGGGCTGGCGGCGGAACAGGCCCTGGCCGGCGCCGACGAACCGGAAGCCGACCCGGTCGAGACCCTGGTGCTGGACCCCAACCATGACGTTCCCGTGGATGAGGCCGCCGAGCTGGCTTTTGTCCTGGAGGATGTAACCGCACCCGCCCTGGCGGATGTGGATTTCGGCGAGGAAATTTCCCTGCGGGACGAGGCCAGCCTCCATTCCGCCGGGCCGGAGTCCGTGGATCCGGCCGAGACGGAACGGGCCGGGGCGGCGGTGGCTGCCGCCGCTTTCTCCCCGGCGGCCGAGCCCGGGCAAGGGGAGGCGATTCCCGAAGTGGAGGGCTACGGCTCCTTTGATCTGCTCGACCTGGAAGATATAGAAGAGAGCGCGGCTGGAGCCGGGCCGGACCCGTCCGGCGAGAAAACCGCGCCGGCGGCCCCGGCCGCCGGCTATCGCAAGATGGAGGATGTTTCCGATTTGCTCGAGGATCACGGCCCAGAGGCGGCTGATGATCAAGCCGGGCCGGATGAGCTGGTTCTTAGTCTCGATGATGACCAGGCCCTCTTGGGAGCCGAAGCAAAAGCGGCTGAGCTGCCGGATATTCCCGACCTGGGACTTTCCCTGGAAAGCGCCGAAGAAGCCGACGAAGAAAAGGATAAGTAACCCCCGAGCCCGAAAACTGCTTGACATTACGCCGTCGGTTCAATAAATAGCTCTCTTGCTTTCAGCGAGTGCCGGGATAGCTCAGTCGGTAGAGCATCGGACTGAAAATCCGAGTGTCCCTGGTTCGAATCCTGGTCCCGGCACCAGAAAAAAACAAGGGCTTACGGGGGTTTCACCTGTAAGCCCTTTTTTTGTTTTCCAGCCCCTTTTCCCCGGGGCCGACCTGGTCCTTGGCGGCCGGCAAGGGCCTGATGATTTCCCGCCAAAACGGTGCTGATTGCCCGGCCGCTGGCGGGGGTGGGGATTAAAATCTCGACCAAGTGGGGAATTATGATGGACCGGCAGGGAGATGGTTAGCGGCTGATCGCAGAGGTAAAAAAAAGTCTTCTGGTTGATGATGGCACCGTTTTTCGCTTTGGTGTTTTTGCTTGGCGGGCCGCTTCCGGGCGGGGCTGCCGCGGGGATGGGAGAGGGGGCCTTGCCGGCCGCAGGGCTTAACAGGGGACAGGACATGAACCAGCAAAATGAAGAGGATGGGGCAGATCTTATTGCGGCCGCCCAGTACGGGGCCAGCGAGATAGTCGCGGATTTGCTCGCGCAAGGGGTGGACCCGGATTTTCAGAACCAGGAGGGCAACACCGCCTTGATGGCGGCAGCCTACCATGGCCATACCGAGATCGCCGAACTGCTGCTCGACCGGGGCGCCCGCGTGGACATCCAGAACCTTAAGGGTGAAACGGCTCTTACCATGGCGGCCTACCAGGGCCTGATCGCAACCGCCTTGCTCCTGAGCGAGCGGGGCGCCCAACTCGATCTGCAAAATGAGTGGGGTTATACCGCCCTTTTCGGAGCGGCTTTCGCTGACAACACCGATATGGCCCGGCTGCTGATCGAGCAGGGCGCCCAGCTGGATATCCAGGATCGGCGGGGCCAGACAGTCCTGATGATCGCGACCATCCGCGGCAACACCGAGCTGGCCGAATTGCTGATTGCCAAAGGAGCCCGGCTGGATATCCAAACCCCGGATGGGACAACCGCCCTGGATTTGGCCCTCAGAACCGAGCGCCAGGCCATTGCCGAGCTGATCCGGGCCGCCTTGGCCGCGAACCCCTGAACCGGACCCGGCCGGGGGTCCGGCCGCGCAAAAAAATTCCACTCCCCCAGGTCGGCGGGTGGACCGGCTTTTCCGGCCCGTTCGTCGGCGGGCCTAACAAGTCGGCTTTCCTTTCTTTTTATCCTTGACAAGTCCGCTCTCCAGCGGTAAAAGTGCCTGTTTCGTCATAAAGAGAGATCTTGCTGACGGCTCCGGGTTGGGAGCCGTCTTTTTTGTCGGTTCCGCCAGTGCTTCGCCGACCTGCCAACGGCATGGCAGGTTATGCCGGCGCCCCCGCCTGGAGCAGCGGGGCCGCCAAACAGCAGCGGGCTCGGCCGGGCAGGTTCCGGCAAAATTCAGAACCAAACCAACGGAGCAAACGAGGAAAGCACCATGAGAGATCTGGCTAAAGCCCGGAATATCGGGATCAGCGCCCATATTGATTCGGGCAAGACCACCCTGACCGAACGTATTCTCTTTTACACCCAGAGAATTCATGCCATCCATGAAGTCCGGGGCAAGGACGGGGTCGGCGCCACGATGGATTCCATGGAGCTGGAGCGCGAACGGGGGATCACCATCGCCTCCGCCGCCACTTACTGCGACTGGAAGGGGCATTCCATCAACATCATCGATACCCCCGGCCATGTCGATTTCACCATCGAGGTGGAACGGGCCCTGCGGGTGCTGGACGGCGCCATCCTGGTGCTCTGCTCGGTGGGCGGGGTCCAGTCCCAGAGCATCACCGTCAACCGCCAGATGACCCGTTACCGGGTACCCCGGATCGCCTTCATCAATAAGTGCGATCGCACCGGGGCCAACCCCGACCGGGTTATCCAGCAGTTGCGCGACAAGCTCAACCTCAACGCCGTGGCCGTGCAACTTCCCATCGGCCTGGAGGCCGATCTGGCCGGGGTGGTGGATCTGGTCAGCATGAAGGCCCTTTATTTTGAAGGCGAAAACGGGGAGATCATTCGCGAAGCGGAGATTCCCGCCAACCTCCGGGAAGAGGCCGAAAGCAAGCGGGAAACCCTGCTCGACGCCGCCTCGATGTTCTCCGATGAGTTGATGGAGGCGGTGCTGGAGGGCAATCCCACCGAAGAGATGATCCAGGCCGCCATCCGCAAGGGCACCCTGACCCTGGAACTGACTCCGGTCCTGATGGGTTCGGCCTACAAGAACAAGGGGGTTCAGGTACTGCTCGACGCCGTGGCCGCTTACCTGCCCAGCCCCAGCGAGGTCACCAACTACGCCCTCGACCTGGATCAAGGCGAGGTCGAAGTCCCGGTGACCAACAACCCCAATGATCCCACCGTGGCCCTGGCCTTCAAGCTCGAAGACGGCCGCTACGGCCAGCTCACCTATCTCCGCACCTACCAGGGCACTTTGAACAAGGGCGATACCATCGTCAACGCCCGCACCGGCAAGAAGCTCAAGATCGGCCGCCTGGTGCGGATGCATGCCGACACCATGGAGGACATCGAAGCCTCCGGGGCCGGCGACATCGTTGCCCTGTTCGGGGTGGACTGCGCCTCCGGCGACACCTTCACCGACGGCAAAATCAATTATTCGATGAGCTCGATGCATGTGCCCGCCCCGGTTATCTCCCTGGCCATCAAGCCCATCGACAACAAGGCCCAGGTCAACATGTCCAAGGCCCTGAACCGTTTCACCAAGGAAGACCCAACCTTCAAGACCTTCGTGGACGCGGAAACCAACGAGACCATTATTTCCGGCATGGGCGAACTCCACCTCGATGTCTACATCGAGCGGATGAAGCGGGAATACAAGGCGGTGGTCGAGGTCGGCGCCCCCCGGGTGGCCTATCGCGAGACCATCACCCAGCGGGCCGACTTCAACTACACCCACAAGAAGCAGACCGGCGGCAGCGGCCAGTTCGGCCGGGTGGCCGGCTACATGGAACCCTTGGAGGAAGGCGAATACGAGTTCGTGGACAAGATTGTCGGCGGGGTAATCCCCCGGGAATTTATCTCCTCCTGCGACAAGGGCTTCCAGAAGGCCAAGGAGAAAGGGGTGCTGATCGGGGCCCCGATCAACGGGGTGCGCTGCGTGATCAACGATGGCGCCGCCCACTCGGTGGACTCATCCGATGTCGCCTTCCAGCAGGCGGCCCTCGGCGCCTTCCGGGAAGGTTACCTCAAGGCCCAGCCGGTTATCCTGGAACCCATTATGAAAGTTGCGGTGGAAGGCCCCACCGAATTCCAGGGCTCGGTCATGGGCAGCATCAACCAGCGGCGGGGCATGATCATCGGCACCACCGAGGAAGATGACTACACGGTGGTCGAGGCCGAGGTGCCGCTTTCCGAGATGTTCGGCTATTCCACCGATCTGCGCTCCTTGACCCAGGGCAAGGCCGAGTTTACCATGGAATTCGCCACCTACCGGCCGGTACCCAAGAGTGTCGCCGAGCAGCTCATCGCTGAATTCAAGAAAGAAAAAGAGAAGAAATAGGCAGATACAGGAGACCGCCGCCATGCTCAAGCAGGAATTGATCGCCAAGAACCCCATTCGCCACCTTAACTCCGGAGCCGAAGGGAATATCAGCTCGCGAATGGGGCTGGTCATCTCCCGGGCCGGTCTGGGCAAGACCGCCATTCTGGTCCAGATTGCTTTGGACTCGCTGCTCAACGGCAAACAGGTAATTCACGTCAGCATCGGTCAGAGCCTGGAAAAAACCCGGGTCTGGTATGACGATATTTTCAAGGATATCGCCGAAGGGTGCAAGTTGAGCAACCCCTACGAGATTTACGATGAGATCATGCGCAACCGGATGATCATGACCTTCAAGGAGTCCAGCTTCAGCCGCTCCCGCCTGGAAGAGCGGCTCAACGACCTGATCTACCAGAACATTATCCGCCCCGGCTGCATGGTGGTGGACGGCTACGATTTCGCCACCGCCGACCGGCGGATCTTTGAGGACCTGCGGGAAATGGCCCGGACCATGGATCTCCAGATCTGGTTCTCGGCGGTCAGCCACCAGGACGACCAGCGCACCAGCCCCGAAGGGGTGCCCGCTCCCTGCCACGAGATCTCCGACCTCTTCGATACCGTGGTGGTGCTCGAGCCCTCCAGCGGCAGCGAATGCATCGATCTGAACATCATCAAGGACACCGCCGGCAACGTGACCGGCGGTCTTTTCCTGCAGTTGGACACGATTACCTTCATGATCAAGGAAGGCTGCCGCTAGACCCTGATCAGCAGCGCATTCTGGCCTGAAGCAAACCGGCGGCATACTAGGGTATGGTCGCCGGTTTTGTTTGGGCCGGGCCGCAGCCCGGCTCGGCCTATGGCGGGCAGCAAAGACCGGTGGGGGGAGCTTGTGATGAAATTCCGGCCCTGTATTGATTTGCATGAAGGCAAGGTGAAGCAGATCGTCGGCTCCACCCTGTCCGATGGTGACCGCAACGCCCTGGCGACCAACTTTACCTCCGAGCAGCCGCCGGCCTATTACGCCGAAATGTACCGGCGGGATCAGCTCCACGGGGGCCATGTGATCATGCTGGGGCCCGGCAACGAAGAGGCTGCCACGGAGGCCCTGGCCGCCTGGCCCGGGGGGTTGCAGCTCGGCGGCGGCATCACCGCCGCCAACGCCGCCGCTTGGCTGGACCGGGGGGCGGCGGCGGTAATCGTTACCTCCTTTGTCTTCCGCGACGGTCAGGTGCTGGAAGACCGCCTGCGGCAACTGGTCCGGGCCGTGGGCCGGGAACGGCTGGTTCTCGATCTCAGCTGCCGCAAGCGGGACGGCCGTTACCTGGTGGTCACCGACCGTTGGCAGAAATTCACCTCCATGGCGGTGGACGCCGCCTCGCTGGACTATTTTTCCCGTTTCTGCACCGAATTCCTGGTCCATGCGGTTGATGTCGAAGGCAAATGCGCCGGAGTGGCCGAAGATTTGCTGGAACTGCTGGCCGACCACGCGCCGCTGCCCACCACCTACGCCGGCGGCGTGGCCAGCATGGCCGATCTTTACCGCATCCGGGAACTGGGCCGCGACCGGCTGGACGCCACCGTCGGCAGCGCCCTCGATATCTTCGGCGGCACCGGGGTAAAGTACCGGGACGCGGTGGCCTTTAACCGGGCTTGAGCGCCGGGCCTTCCCGGCCGGCTTGCCTCTCCCTCCCTCCTGTTCCGGCCCGCTCTGTCGGCGACGGTCATTCCGGTGATACAATGTGCCAGTCGAAGCCGGCCTTTAGCAGCGCCATCGATAACCTCCCGCCGCGGCCGCGCAAGCCGGATTAACAGCTATTATCAGCGATTGGTCCGGCCCTTAACATCCCTCCTTTTTTGTTTCTCCGCCCCGGTTTTTTGTCTTGAAATCCCTTGGCAAACATGCTACGAATGCCCCTTGAATTCTGAATTGTCATTCAGAATAACCGTTTTGCCGTTGTGGGAAGCGGAAACAGGGGAGAGGGAGGGCATAAAGGGATGCGGCTGGCGCAATTCTTGGAGGAAAACAGAGGAGATATTCAGGACCGTTGGGTTAATCGGGTTCTGGACAGTTACGCCGGCGATGCCGCCACCATTTTCAAGCGGGAAGATGACCGCTTTGCCAACCCGGTGGGTTACACCACCCGCCATACTCTCACCACCGTTTACACCCTCCTTTTCGATCAGTCGGACCGGCCGGGGCCGGACCTCGAGCAGGTTCGGGCCGAACTGGAAACCTTCATCAAGATCCGGGCCGTCCAGACCTTTACCCCGGCTTCGGCGGTCGCCTTCATCTACGACCTGAAAACCGTGGTCCGCGAGGCCGCGGCCCGGGAGCGCGCCCTGGAGGCTACCCCACAGGACTGGGAAAGGTTTCACGACAACCTGGATGCCCTGGCCCTGGTGGTTTTCGATCTTTACATGGCCAGCCGGGAACGTCTCTTTAAAGCCCAGCTCAATGAAATCAAAACCATGAACCACATGCTGACCCAGCACGGCTGCTCGGCGGCCGGGCTGGCGGATAAAACCACGCAGTTAATGGCGGATGTTAAACCTCTTCATACTCACAGCAACGAAGCGAGGTAACGGTCAATGAGAGTCCTGAAAGCCTTTATCGCGGTCGTGGCACTGGTCCTGGTCGCCTTGCTGGTGGCCCAGGTGCCTGGCGGGCAAAGCCTGCTCGGGATAGTGCTGCCCTACCTGGCATTTGCCATTTTCCTGGGCGGTTTTATCTACAAGGTGGTGGATTGGGCCAAGTCGCCGGTGCCCTTCCGCGTTCCCACCACCTGCGGACAGGAAAATTCCCTGCCCTTCATCAAGCAAAACAAGCTGGACTGCCCCTCCACCAGCGCCGGCGTGGTCGGCCGGATGCTCCTGGAAGTCCTGTTGTTCCGCTCCCTGTTCCGCAACACCCGGGCTTCGATCCATGACGGGCCCCGGCTGGCGTACGGCTCCAACAAGTGGCTCTGGCTTTTCGGGCTCATCTTCCACTACAGCTTCCTGGTGATCGTGCTGCGCCACATGCGCCTCTTTACCGATCCCATCGTCTTCTTCGTCCCCCCGCTGGAATTCCTCGACGGTTTTCTGGAAATCGGCGCCACCAGCATCTACATGAGCAGCTTCCTGCTGCTGGTGGGGGTGACTTTTCTCTTCCTGCGCCGGTTGGTGCGGCCCTATCTCCGCTACCTTTCCCTGCCCGCCGATTACTTCCCCCTGCTGCTGATTTTCGGCATCGGGGTCAGCGGGATTCTCATGCGGCACGTGTTCCGGGTCGACGTGGTGGCGGTCAAGGAACTGACCGTGGGCCTGGCTACCTTCTCGCCGGCCATCGACGGTCAGATCGGGGCGATCTTCTTCGTCCATGTCTTTCTGGTCTGCGTGCTGCTGGCCTACTTCCCCTTCAGCAAGCTGATGCATCTGGGCGGGATCTTCATGAGCCCGACCCGGAACATGGCCAACAACAGCCGGATGGTCCGCCACGAGAATCCGTGGAACGATCCCAAGATCAAGCCCCACTCCTACTCCGCATACGAGGACGAGTTCCGCGAGTTCATGGTTGACGCCGGTCTGCCGGTGGAGAAGGAACTGCCTGCCGCCGAGCCGGAACCCGCGGCGGAAGCCCCGGCCGAGGAACCGAAAGCTTGATGCAGCCGGTCTTGCCGAAAGCGCAAAAACTTTTCAGATAAGGAACGACGACAATGGCAGATACCAAAGCAGCAGAAATGAAGGTAAAGGTGGTCACGGAGCCGTCCCTGATGACCGGCGCCATACCCACCCGCGACTGGTGGGACGTGGAGGCGATCTTCAAGCCGGGCAACTACTGCTACCCGGCCAAGAAGAGCATCGTCGAATATCACGGCAAGAATCTTCCCGGCCTGTTCGGCGAACCCCGCGACTGGGACGTGGAAAGCGACGACTGGCTGTTGCCGGAGAACTGGCAGGAAATCATCATCAATGGGATCAAGGAACGGCTGGACAAGTTCCGGTCGCTCAAGATCTTCATGGACTGTTGCGTCCGTTGCGGCGCCTGCGCCGATAAGTGTCACTTCTTTCTCGGCACCGGGGATCCCAAGAACATGCCGGTGCTGCGGGCCGAGCTTTTCCGTTCGGTCTACCGCAACGACTTCACCCTGGCCGGCAAGATTCTCGGCGATATTGCCGGGGCCCGGCCCATGACCTTCAAGGTGCTGAAGGAATGGTTCATGTATTTCTACCAGTGCACCGAGTGCCGGCGCTGCTCGGTCTTCTGCCCTTACGGCATCGATACCGCCGAGGTCACCATGATGGCCCGCGAACTGCTCCATCTGGTGGGAGTCGGCACCAACTGGATCCTAGAGCCGGCGGCCAACTCCAACCGCACCGGCAACCATCTCGGCCTCCAGCCCCACACCTTCAAGGAGAACGCCGAGTTTCTGATCGACGACATTGAAGAGGCCACCGGGGTAAGGCTGCAAAACCTCAACTTTAACCGCAAGGGAGCGGAGATCCTCTTCGTCATTCCCTCGGCCGATGTTTTCGCCGATCCCGGGATCTTCACCTTCATGGGCTACCTGCTGATCTTCGAGCATATCGGGCTCGACTACACCATCAGCACCTACTCCTCGGAGGGCGGCAACTTCGGGCTCTTCACCAACAACCAGCTGATGAAGAAGCTCAACGGCAAGATGTACGCCGAGGCCAAGCGCCTGGGGGTCAAGTGGATCCTCGGCGGCGAGTGCGGCCACATGTGGCGGGTCATTCACCAGTACATGGGCACCATGAACGGCCCGGCCGACTTCCTCGAGGTTCCCAAGTCGCCGATCACCGGCACCGTCTTTGAGAACGCCGCCGCCACCAAGATGACTCATATCAGCGAGTTCACAGCCGATTTGATCCACCACGGCAAGCTCAAGATCGACAAGAGCCGCAACGATCACCGGGTAGTAACCTTCCACGACTCCTGCAACACCGCCCGCGGCATGGGCCTGCTGGAAGAGCCCCGCTACCTGCTGAAAAACGTCTGCAATAATTTTTACGACATGCCGGAAAACACCATCCGCGACAAGACCTTCTGCTGCGGCAGCGGTACCGGCCTCAACACCGGCGAGATCATGGACCTGCGGATGCGGGCCGGCCTGCCGCGCGCCAACGCGGTGCGCTACGTGGCCGACCGCCACGGGGTCAACATGCTCTCCTGCGTCTGTGCCATTGATCGGGCCACCCTGCTGTCCCTCAATCAATACTGGAACCCCGATGTTGAAGTCTGTGGAGTTTCCGAACTGGTCGGCAACGCCCTCATCATGGAGGGAGAAAAAGAGCGCGAGATGGATCTGCGATTCGCGCCCCTGGCGGGAATGGAGGGTTAAAACATGTACGGAAGCGGACGAATCATACCAGCGTTGATCATCTTTGTCGGCCTGATGACCTTCCCCATCTGGCACAATGCCGGCAAGGCCCAGCAGCCACCCCAGATCGTATTGCCCACCCAGTACGATGAATGCGTGCGCGATCCCCAGTTCATGCGGGAAAGCCACATGGTCCTGCTCCACGAGTGGCGCGACGATATCCTGCGCAAAAGCGGCCCCCGTTCGGGGGTTACCCCCAGCGGCATGCGCTACGAGCGCAGTCTGCAGAAGGGTTGCGTAACCTGCCACAGCAACAAGGAAACTTTCTGCGACGAATGCCATAATTACACGGCCGTCGTGCCCGACTGCTGGGCTTGCCATCTCGAACCGACCAAGGAGGCCATATAAGATGAAGAAGGACAGGCGAGGTTTTCTTAAACTAGCAGGGTGTGCGGCGGCCGCCGGGATCGGGTCCTCCACCGCGTTCCACTCGCTGCTTCGCGGCGAAGCTCAGGCCGCCGGCCTGCAAAGGGCCGGCAAAGACAAGGAAAAAGCCGACACCCGTTTGGGGATGGCCATTGATGTCAACAAATTTCTGGAAAATCGCGGCCTGGCCGAGCGCTGCATCCGGATCTGCCATGACATCCATAACGTGCCCGATTTCGGCAACCCCAAGGATGAGATCAAGTGGCTTTGGAACGATAAATTTGAAAACGTGTTCGTCAAGGACACCCACTATCGCCAGAGCGAAAGGCTGCTGGGGATGCCGGTGCTGACCCTCTGCAACCACTGCGACAACCCGCCCTGCGTGCGGGCCTGCCCCACCAAGGCGACCTTCAAGAAGAGTGACGGGGTGGTGGGGATGGATTATCACCGCTGCATCGGCTGCCGCTTCTGCATGGCGGCCTGCCCCTATGGAGCCCGGAGCTTCAACTATCGCGACCCCCGCGGCAAGGACCGCAACGGCCGGACCTTTATCCGCGAACTCAACCAAGAATATCCCGCCAGGACCATGGGTGTCGTGGAAAAATGCAACTTCTGCACCGAACGCCTGGCGGTGGGCCAGCTTCCCGCCTGCGTGGAGGAAGCCCGGCCCTATGAAGCCATGTTCTTCGGCAATCTCAATGACCCCAATTCGGAAATCAGCCGGGTGCTGCGCGATAAGTTCACCATTCTGCGGCGACCGTCCCTGGGAACCTATCCATCCGTCTTCTATATCATTTAAGGTGAGCCGTCATGATTGAAAAAGCGTTACAGGGGAGCAAGGGATACTGGACGTGGATAGCGTGCCTGCTGGCGGTCATCGCCGTCGGGGCCCTGTTCTACCTCCAGCAGTGGAACCAAGGTCTGGGCGTCACCGGCATGAGCCGGGATGTATCCTGGGGGCTCTATATTTCCCAGTTTACCTTCCTGGTCGGGGTCGCCGCCGGCGGCCTGATGCTTGTGCTTCCCTATTATCTCCATAACTACAAGGAATTCGGCCGGATCACGATCCTCGGTGAGTTCATGGCCATTGCCGCGGTGCTGATGTGCCTGATGTTCATCGTCGCCGACCTCGGCCAGCCGATGCGGGCCTTGAACGTGGTCCTCTATCCCACCCCCCAGTCCATGCTGTTCTGGGACATGATCGTGCTCAACGGCTACCTGGCCCTGAACCTGGTCTGCGGCTGGGCGATCCTCCATTCCGAGTACAAGGGGGTCAAGTACGCCAGCTGGGTAAAACCCTTCATTTACCTTTCCATCCCCTGGGCCGTCAGCATCCATACCGTCACCGCCTTTCTTTACGCCGGTCTGCCGGGTCGTGATTACTGGCTCACCGCCATCCTGGCCCCGCGCTTCCTGGCCTCGGCCTTCGCCGCCGGCCCGGCCCTGCTGCTGATCATCGCCCTGATCATGGAGCGCAACACCCTCTTTAAAGTCGGGCAGGTGGCCAAGGACAAGCTGGTGACCATTATTTCCTACGCCGCGATCATCAACTTTTTCTTCCTGGCCTGCGAGTTTTTCAGCGCCTACTACAGCCAGTATCCGAGCAAGATGTACACCAAGGATTACCTCTTCTTCGGGTTGGAACGGGATGGTTCGATCTTCAACAACCTGGTGCCCTACATGCAGGTCTCGGTGGTGATCGGGGTCATCGGCATTGTGCTGATCTTCATGGCCCGTTCGCGCAAGTCCGATATAATGCTGGGGATCGCCTGCGCCCTGATCTTCCTGTCGCTCTGGATCGACAAGGGTCTGGGCATGGTGCTGGGCGGTTTTGTCCCCAACCCCTACGGCCAGGTAACCCAGTACTATCCAACCATTACGGAACTGGGGATCACCGCCGCCATTTGGGCCACGGGCTTTTTGATCGTGACCATCCTCTACAAGGTGGCGATCAGCGTCAAGCTGGAAAAAGAACTGTAAAGTACCCACCCGGCTTGCGCCCCGGGTCCAGATCGGGCGGAAAGCCGCCGGGTGCTGTGGTTGACAAGCTGCCATCGCTGAAGCAGGTCCGGAAAATTCCGGGCCTGC
>NZ_JBIPKI010000100.1:0-677 GCF_044068515.1 Desulfurivibrio nitratireducens | reverse complement strand
CCGTCGGGAAATGCCCCGACCACCCGGGTTCGGCGCCGGATTTCCCTCATGATCCGTTCCAGGGCGTTGTTGGTGCGGATACGTAAGCGGTGCTCACGGGGGAAATCATAGAAGGAGAAGGTTTCCACGATGGAGTCCTTTATCTTCTTGGCTGCTTCTTTCAGCTTCATGGCCTCCAGCTTGGCGATCACCGCCTTGGCTTTTTCCGCGGCCGCTTCCTTGTCTTCAGAGGCGTGGATTGCCTTGAGCATGGCCGCCACTTCCGCCATCCTTTTCGCCGGCACCACACTGAAAATATTGCGATAAAAATGAACCATGCAGCGCTGCCACTTGGCCGCCGGATAAAATTCCGCCAGGGATTCCACCAGGCCCAGGCAGGCATCGGTGATAAACAGGCGGACACCCGTTAGCCCGCGCTCTTTCAGGTGGCGCAGGAAACCGGACCAACCGGCCTTGTCTTCCTTGGCGCCTTCGCATACCCCGAGGATCTTGCGATAGCCCGAGCTGTTTACCCCGATCGCCACCAGCACCGAGACATTGCTGACCTCACCGGCCCAGCACCGTTTAAGCACGATCCCATCAAGGTAGACATAGGGAAATTCCTCCTTGATCTCCCGGTTCCGCCAGGCCTCGATGTGCTTGTAAACCTTCTGGTTGAGATTGCTGATGGTCCCGGG
>NZ_JBIPKI010000010.1:0-56014 GCF_044068515.1 Desulfurivibrio nitratireducens | reverse complement strand
CAAAAAGGTGGCCGGCGCTGACATCAGGGCCCGCCCGGAGCGGTCGGCGGGGACGAGGCCGGCGCCGGTGACGGTTATAGGCCTTGACGGGCGGCGTTTATTTGATTAAAAGACACTGCTTCAGCAGTTGGTAGGAATGGCTGGTCGGGAGGGTTTTCCGCCCGGGGCTGGCCATCTCCCGAATGTTTAATTACCCCGAGGAGTTGTTACCCATGACCCTGCAAACCGAAGACAAACAGGCCATCATCGCCGAGTATGGCGCCAATCCCCAGGATTCCGGCTCGCCCCAGGTCCAGGTCGCCCTTTTGAGCGCCCGGATCACTTATCTCACCGAGCATTTCAAAATCAACAAGAAAGACCATCACTCCCGCCGCGGCCTGCTCAAGCTGGTCGGTCAGCGCCGGCGCCTGTTGGACTACATCAAGGGCAAGGACGTCGAGGCTTATCGCCAACTGATCCAGAAGCTTGGTATCCGTAAGTAAGTTTCGCGTTAATAATAAATCTGTTGCTTCAGGTAAACGTTCAGCTGGGTGGCCGCTTACGGCACCGCTGGACGTTTGCCGTTTTGGCTCCCGCCGTTGGGAGCCCACCGAGGGCAGGCGTCGCGGGCCGTGAAAACCGCATCATTCGTCTGTCAAGATGACCGTCAGAGGAGAAAGAAAAATGGAAAAGAAGATCAGTATCGAATTAGCCGGCAGAACCTTGACCATCGAGACCGGCCGCCTGGCCAAGCAGGCCAGCGGCTCGGTTTTAGTAACCTACGGCCAGAGCGTGGTCCTGGTGACCGCCACCGCCGCCCGCGAGGCCCGGGCCAACGTCGATTTCCTGCCGTTGACCGTTGAATACCAGGAGCGTTTCTACGCGGTGGGCCGGATTCCCGGCAGTTTCTTCCGCCGCGAGATCGGCCGCCCTTCGGAAAAGGAAACCCTTTCCTCCCGCTTCATCGACCGGCCGCTGCGGCCGCTGTTCGCGCCCGGCTACCAGAACGAAACCCAGGTCATCGCCACCGTTCTGTCCGCCGACCAGGAAAATGATCCCGATCTGATGGCCATGCTCGGCGCTTCCGCCGCCCTGACCGTTTCCCATATTCCGTTCCTCGGCCCCATTGCCGGGGTCCGGGTCGGAATGATCGACGGCCAGTACGTCCTCAATCCCACCCGGGAACAGCGCAAGAATTCCCGCCTCGACCTGATTGTCGCCGGCTCCGCCAAGGCGGTGGTCATGGTGGAAGGCGGGGCCGACAGCCTGTCCGAAGAAGAGGTGATGGGGGGCATTTTCTTCGCCCATGAATCCCTGCAGCCGCTGCTGGCCGTCCAGGAAGAGTTGCGGGCGGCGGTGGGCCGGCCCAAGATGGAGGTCAAAGCCCCCGAGGTGGACGAGGCCCTGCGGGCCCGGGTGCAGGAACTGGCGGCCGGCGAGATGGCCGCGGTGATCAGCACCGTGGACAAGCAGCAGCGCTACGAGGCCGTGGCCGTGCTGGAGGATAAAGTCGTGGCCGCCCTGGAGGCGGAAATGGCCGGGCAGGCGCCCGATGAGGCGGCGGCCAAGCTCAAGGAAGCCAAGGGACTGCTCCACGATCTGAAGAAGAAAATGATGCGGGAACGGATCGTCAGGGAGAAAACCCGGATCGACAACCGCCGCCTCGACGAGGTTCGGCCGATCACCAACGAGGTGGCGGTGCTGCCCCGGGTGCATGGTTCGGCCCTCTTTACCCGCGGCGAAACCCAGGTTCTGGTCAGCGCCACTTTAGGCAGCGGCGAGGACGAGCAGCGGATCGAATCCTTGAGCGGCATGTCCTTCAAGCCCTTCATGCTCCACTACAACTTTCCGCCTTACTGTGTCGGCGAGGTCCGCTTTCTGCGCGGTCCCAGCCGCCGCGATATCGGCCACGGCGCCCTGGCCGAACGGGCGGTGCGGGCGATGCTGCCGGACAGCGAAAGCTTTCCCTACACCATCCGGGTGGTTTCCGAGGTCCTGGAATCCAACGGTTCATCCTCGATGGCCACGGTCTGCGGGGCTTCGCTCTCCCTGATGGATGCCGGGGTGCCGATGAGAAAGGCGGTTTCCGGGATCGCCATGGGTTTGATCAAGGAGGGCGAGGATGTCGCCATCCTGACCGACATCCTCGGCGACGAGGACCACCTGGGCGACATGGACTTCAAGGTGGCCGGGACTGAAGACGGGATCACCGCCCTGCAGATGGACATCAAGCTTGAGGGCGTTTCCCAGGAGATCATGGGCCAGGCCCTGGCCCAGGCCCGGGCCGGGCGGCTCCATATCCTGGAAAAGATGAAGGAAGCCATCGCTGCTCCCCGGACCGATGTGCCGGCCCATGCCCCCAAACTCTTCAGCATCACCATCAATCCCGACAAGATCCGCGATCTGATCGGCCCGGGGGGCAAGATGATCAAGTCGATCACCGCCGATTACGGGGTCAAGATCGACGTCACCGACGACGGCAAGGTCAAGATTTTCGCCCCCAGCGGCGAGGTGGCCGAGCAGGTCAAGGAAGTGATCCTGGGCCTGACCGCCGAGGCCGAAGTGGGCAAGATCTATACCGGCATTGTCCAGAAGGTCATGGATTTCGGCGCCTTTGTCCAGATCCTGCCCGGCACCGACGGCCTGGTTCACATTTCCGAACTGGAAAACCACCGGGTCAACAAGGTCACCGACGTCCTCAACGAAGGGGATGAGGTGCGGGTCAAGGTCCTGGAAATCGACTCCCGCGGCAAGATCCGCCTGAGCCGCAAGGCGTTGCTGCAGGAGGAAGGCCAGTCCTGAGCCGACGGGATCAACAGCCACCCCCCCAGCCGGGAACGGGCAGAATCTCCGGACCTGCCCGCCCCCGGCTGCATCTCTGAACTGTACCGTGGACGCCGGAACTTATTTGAACAGACCATTGCCCAATCAGGTCAGCACCCTGGCCAACGGAGTGCGGATCGTCACCGAGGCTACCCCCTCCCGGGTGGTTTCGGTGGGGATCTGGGTGGAGGTCGGGGCCCGTGACGAGCATGACCTGACCAACGGTTGCTCCCATTTCGTCGAGCACATGCTCTTCAAGGGGACCACCCGGCGCAACGCCCATCAGATTTCCCGCGAGTTCGACGTGATGGGGGGCGCCGCCAACGCCTTCACCGCCACCGAAAGCACCTGCTATTACGCCACGGTTCTGGCGGACCGGCTGCCCCAACTGGTCGATCTGCTCAGCGATATCGTGCTCAATTCCCGCTTTGCCCCCGAAGAGGTGGAAAACGAGCGCGAGGTCATCCTCCAGGAAATCGCCATGGTGGAGGACACCCCCGATGATTTGGTGCACGATCTTTTCAATCGCCAGATCTGGGGGCGCCATCCCCTGGGCAACAGCGTCCTGGGTCCTCCCCGGGTGATTGCCGCCCTCACCCCCGGCCATCTCCGCGACTACCACCAGCGTCATTACAACCCGGGCCGGATTCTCATCGCTGCGGCCGGCAAGGTCGAGCACCAGAGCTTCCATCGCCTTTGGCAGGAGGCTTTCGCCGGCCGAGCAGGGGCCGGGGCGGTGGCCGCCGACCTGGCTCCCGCGGCCCGCGGCGGCGCCCTGAGCCGCCGGCCCCCGGAATATCTCCAGTCGAGCCGGCGGATTTTCGCCCGGGACCTGGAGCAGGCCCACCTGGTGCTGGGCGCCTACGGCCTGGGCGAAACCGATCCCCAGCGCTATGCCCTGCACCTGCTCAACACGGTGCTGGGCGGCAACATGAGTTCCCGCCTGTTCCAGGAAATCCGGGAAAAGCGGGGCCTGGCCTATGCCGTTTATTCCTACGTCAACGCCCACAGCGACAGCGGCACCCTGGGTATTTACCTGGGCGTGGATCCCCAGGCGGCAGCCGAGGCGGTGGCCCTGGTGAACGCCGCGGTCAGCCGCCTGCGCCGGGAGCCCCTGGCGGACGAGGTGCTGGCCGAAGCCCGCGATTATGCCCGGGCGGTGATCATGCTGGCCGAGGAAAACATGGAAGCCCGGATGTGCCGGCTGGCCCGCAACATCATCAACTTTGGCCGGCCGTTGCCCATCGAAGAAATTATCGCCGATCTGGCCCGGGTAACCGCCGACGATGTCCTGAAGGTGGCCAATCGGGTTTTCGCCCCGCCCCTGAGCGGCGTGGCGCTGGGTCCCCTGGACCAGGACCTGCTCAACTGGTAAACTTGCTGCAGCACCCCATTGAGCGGCGTTCAGCCCGGCTTGGCTTGGACGGCGAACCAGGCGGCGCCGATCCGCTGGCCGCGGGCTGCGGCCCGGCGGCCGTTTTACCTTGTTCCTGGGCGGTTGATCCTCTTTTTCCGGTTGGTTTGGTGCGGTAGCTACTGTTGGCGGCGATGGGGTTTGGCCATGCGATTTTGTGTGCTGGGCGGCGGGAGCAAGGGCAACGCCACTTACGTTGAGGCGGGGGAGACCCGGCTGTTGATTGATGCCGGCTTTTCCGGCCGGGAGATCGAAACCCGGCTGGCCGCCCTGGGAGTGGCTGCCGCCTCTCTGAGCGCCATTCTGCTCAGCCATGAACACTGCGACCATATCCGGGGAGCCGGAGTTCTGTCCCGGCGCTACCGTCTGCCCCTGCTGGCCAACCGCGCCACCCTGGCGGCAGCCGGGCCCGGCCTGGGCAATCCGGCCGCGGTGGGGGAATTCACCACCGGCACGGCCTTTGTCTGCGGGGAGGTGCAAATCCATCCCTTCGCCGTTTCCCACGATGCCGCCGAACCGGTGGGGTTCCTCCTCCAGGCCGGCGGGATCTCTTTGGGCCACTGCACCGATCTCGGCATGGTTTCCCGGCTTACCCGTCATCGCCTGAGCGGCTGTAACGCCCTGGTCTTGGAGTGCAATCATGATCCGGAGATGCTGATGAACGGGCCCTATCCCCCCGCCCTGAAGCAGCGGGTTCGTTCCCGGCACGGCCACCTGGCCAACCAGGATGCCGCCGCCTTCCTCTGTGAGCTGCTCCACCGGGAGCTGCGCCACGTGGTGCTTTCCCACCTCAGTGAAACCAACAACACCCCGGCCCTGGCCGAGCAGGCGGTTCGCGCCGCCCTGACCGCCACCGGAGCCGGCCCCCTGCCGCAGATCACCATCGCCTGCCAGCACCTGGGCAGCGCCCTGCTCCACCTCCGTTAGCCGGGCCGAGCCCCCCAATCTTGCGCCAAGCGGCGGCCCGCCACGACATCGGGGCCAGCCAGCTCGCGCATTGACTGCCTGGGTTTTGAACCTGTCAAGTGAGGCGGCGGTAGAGGGTGCGGCGGCCGATGCCCAGGATCTGTGCGGCCCGGCGCTTGTTACCGCCGACTCGGGCGAGGACCAGGCGGACGTAGCGGTTGGCCACTTCTTCCAGGGAAGGCAGATCCGGTTCCTCCCCATCGCCCAGCAGTTGGGGCGGCAGGGCATCGTCCCCTGCCTGGTCCGCCGCCTTCGCGGGGCGGCGGATCCGCTCGGGCAGATGTTCCAGGCCGATTTCCCGGCCGGGGCAAAAGGCCACTGCCCGTTCAATAGCGTTGCGCAGTTCGCGGACGTTGCCGGGAAAGGGATAGCGCCGCAGGCGCGCGAGGGCGGCGGGGGCAATTAGCCGGGCCGGGCGCCGGGTTCGGGTGGCGAACAGTTCGATGAAGCGGGCGCAGAGCAGATCCAGGTCATCATCTCGCTGCCGCAGGGGCGGCACCTGGATCCGGAAAGTTTCCAGCCGGAAATAAAGGTCTTCCCGGAAGCGGCCCGCCCGGACCTCCTCTTCCAGGTCGCGGTTGGTGGCGGCAATGATCCGGACCTCGACCCGCTGTTCCCGGTCAGCCCCCACCGCCCTCACCATGCCGTCCTGGAGAATGCGCAGCAGCTTGGCCTGGAGGTTGAGCGGCAGTTCGGCGATTTCATCGAGCAGCAGGCTGCCGCCCTCCGCTTGGAGAAACAGGCCGCGGCGAGCCCGGTCGGCCCCGCTGAAGGCCCCGGCGGCGTGACCGAAAAACTCACTTTCGGCCAGTTCGGCCGGAATTCCGGCGCAGTTGACGGCGATCAGCTTCTGGTCGGCCCGGCCGCTTTCCTGGTGCAGGGCCCGGGCTACCAGCTCCTTGCCCACCCCGCTTTCACCGCTGATCAGTACCGGGCCGCCGGCCGCCGCCACCTGGCGCAGGGTGGCGAACATTTTCCGCATCGAGGAGCTGCGGCCGATGATGCCGTGGAAATCGTCGCTGCCCAGCAGTTGGCGAAAACGTTGGACTTCGCCGCGCAGGCGCCGGGTTTCCAGGGTCCGCCGCAGACAGAGGAGCAGGTGGTCCAGGTCCAGGGGCTTGGTGAGAAAATCGTCGGCGCCCTTTTTCAGAGCCTCCACCGCCTGGGGTACCGTGCCGAAGGCGGTGATGATGATCAGGGCCGGCTGCGGCGGGGGCAGGTGGCGCAGCCGTTCCAGCAAGTCCAGGCCGTCGGGGCCGGGCAGGCGCAGGTCGCTGAGGACCAGGTCCGGCTGCCAGCCGCTGACGATCTTCCAGGCCCCGGCCACGTCGCCGGCGGTCCGCACCCGCAACCCATGGTCCACCAGCTCTTCCGCCAGCAGTTCCCGCAGGCCGGGGTCATCCTCGACGATCAGGACTTTTTCTCTTTTTTGCGCTTCAGTCATGCTGTTCTTCCTTTTCCGGGGCCAATGCCGCGGCCGGCGGCAGGCTGAGGGTGAAGACCGCTCCGCCGTCGGGGGCGTTTTTCACCTCGACGTTGCCGCCATGATCGCGGGCCACGCTGTGGACCACCGCCAGGCCCAAACCGGTGCCTGCGCCCACTTCCTTGGTGGTGAAAAATGGTTCAAAGAGCCGCGGCAGCAGCTCCGGGGCAATTCCCGGACCATCGTCCGCCACCTGGAAGCCGGCCTGCTCGCCCCGGCTGAACCAGGAGAGTCGGATGGTGCCGCCGCGACTCAGGGCCTGGAGGGCGTTGCGCAGCAGATTGCCCAGGGCCTGTTCGAGCCGGATCGGGTCGACTTTGAGCCGGGGCGGCGGCCGGTCGCCGAGGACCAGCAGCCGGGTCCCCTGGCACCGGGCCTGCTCCCGCACCTGGGCGGCGGCATTGGCGGCCGGCACCTCGGCGCTGATGGTCCGGAGACGGGGGCGGTTGTTGCGGCCGAAGTCCAGCAACTGGCGGACGATGTGGCTCATGCGGGCCACCGCCGCCCGGATTTCCCGGAAGGCGGCGGCACTTTCCGGGGGTTGGTCGCGGCGCAGCATGCGTTGGGCTTTGCCCGCCACCAGGCTTAAAGGGGTGCCCAGCTCGTGGGCGACCCCGGCGGCCAGACCACCGATGGCCGCCATTTTTTCGGCCTGGCGCAACCGCCCTTCCAGCCGGCGCTGCTCTTCCCGCTGGTAGGCCAGCTCCTTTTCGCCCCGGGCGATGCTGTCCAGCATCCGGTTCATCCCTTCGGCCAACTGGCGGATTTCGGCGGGCCCCCAGGGCCGGGCCCGGTACTCCCGCTCACCGCCGGCGATGCGGGCCATGCTGGCCACCAGGCCGTTGAGAAAGGTGCCGATAATCCGGTGATGGGCATACAGGACCAGGCTTAGCAGGGTTAAGCTCAGCAGGGAAAGCAGCAGCAGGGCGCGGGCGCGGACCTGGTGGATGTCTTCCCGGAACTGGCTGCCGTCCCGGGTCAACTGCAGCAGCCCCAGGTTGCGGCCCACCGAGTCGCTCAGGGGGACGAAGTAGGAGTAGACCTGCTGTTCCCCGGAACCGTCGTAGGCCCCGTGCCGATCGCCCTCGGCGGCCAGCTGCACCAGCTCCCGGCGCTCGACTCCCGGTTCGGCGGGGCCGCTGGCCGCCACCCGGCGCCCTTCGTGATCGTAAACGTAGACCCCGTAAACTTCGCTGAAGCGAAAAGCCGAGGAGAGGGTGCGGTCCAGGCTGCGCTGGCGCTCAAATTCCAGGGCGTGTTCCAGGGGGCCGCGGATGGCCCGAGCGATCAGTTCGATGTCTTTCTGCATCTGGTGCTCGACCAGTTTTTCCAGGCCTCGCAGACTGGACCAGGAAACCAGGGCCAACAGCAGTACCAGGGGGACGAGGAGAAAAAATACCAGGGTCAGCCGCAGGCTGTAGCCGCGGGCCAGCAAACTTTGTGTCATCGTAGTCCTCCATAATGAACCATGTGCTAATATGGCACATTATAGCGGCCGGGTCAAACGGGCCGTGTCAGCGGCTCGGCTGATTTTTTTTGTTAATCATAACGGAGACCTATAGTTGAATATGAGAAAAAACCATTTTACCCTGCGGGCCGGTATCAAGCTTGCAATTACCCGTTGTTATCGATCAGCCCGTTGCGGCCGGGATGGCGGCGACGGGCCCTTTTAAGCCGGCCCTCTGACTGGGCCTAGTAACAACAAGGAGGCAGTTTTATGAACCATCAGAACAATTCGAAAAAGATTATGACCCTGCAGAAAAAACTCGTAGGCGCGATGCTCTTTATGCTCATGACCCTGGCCGCCCCGGGCCTTGTGCTGGCCATGCCGGGCATGGGCGGCGGCGCGGCCCCCCAGCAGTTCGAGCAGGAAACCCTGCAAAGCTTTGCCAACGCCTCGGTGCAGCTGCAGGAGATTCAGCGAAATTATGCTGCCCGCCTGGAAGGGGTCCAGGAGCAGGAAAAAGCCATTGAACTCCAGCAGCAGGCCAACCAGGAAATGGTCGCCACCGTGGAAGAAGAGGGGTTGGACGTGCAAACCTACAATGCCATCGCCAACCAGATGAATAACTCACCGGAACTCAAGGCTACGGTCATGGACATGATCGAACAAGCCCGCAACAACTAATAAAGCATTATCCCCAATCCTTTGTTTTCGGTACAGCCCGCCGGTCCCAGCTAGAAAGCCTGGAGCCGGCGGGCTTTTTTGCGGGTAAACGCTTTCAAGCTGGCGGTACCGGGACAATCCGGTATAAATTAACATCTACTAATCTAATCGAGCGGTTATGCAGCGCCCTGACCGCCACCTGAGGACTCCTGCCGGAGATCACCATCACCTGCCAGCACCTGGGGAGGCTCTTGATTCAGCTCGCATAATCTAGCTTGGGGGGTGAGCCTGCTCCACATGAACCTGGTTTCGGCATATTGTTGACAAAATTTGTCAGTATAACGGCCATATTGGGTCAATGTTCTCCCTTGGGCCGCGATCTGCCGGCAGGCTATCCGTCCGCCGCCCAAAACCTTCCTGCTGGCGAGGCGGCGGCAATCCGGTATAATCGGGTTATCAACCCTGATCAATCCGGCAAAAGTCAACACTCCCGCTGGTCGGTCCCGGCTGAACAACTGGTTGCGAAGCGGGCCTTCGCGGCGGCGCGGCTTTTGCATCAGCGACAACGCCGAGGGGGCAGGTTTGCCTGGATGAGACGGCAGGTAAAACACGCAGGAGGCAACGGCAGGGTCATGACCGCTAACCTTTCCATCCTCCGGACCGATCCCAACAACAGCGAGGTGCCGGATGGCGGCAAACCCTGATGCTCCCCTTTCCCCGACGGCGGCGCGGGCCCAGATCCGGCGCCGGGTGCTGGCGGCCCGCGATGCCCTTACCCCCGCCGAGCGCCGGAGCAAAAGCGCCCTTATCCACGCGGCCCTGGCCGGTCTTGAGCCTGTCCGGCGCGCCGCCACCATCATGACCTATCTTCACTTTCGCAGCGAGGTGGAAACCTTGCCCGGCTTGCTGGCCTACTTGCCGGCGGGTTGCCGGCTGGCGGTGCCGTTGACCCTGGTGGCGGCCCAACGCCTGGAGATTTTTCTGCTCAGCGATCCGGCCCGCCAGTTGCGCCCGGGCTACTGCGGCATTCCCGAACCGGACCCGGCCCGGGCCGATCTTCTCGACCCCGGCGAACTCGATCTCGTCCTGGTCCCGGGCAGCGCCTTTGACCGCCGGGGCGGGCGGCTGGGTTACGGCGGCGGCTACTACGACCGCTTTCTGGCCGCCGCGGCCCCCCGGGCCTTGCGTGTCGGCCTGGCCTTCGATCTCCAGGTGGTGGAGCCCTTGCCCCTGCTCCCCCACGATCAGCGCCTCCACTACCTGGTCAGCGAAAGCGGGGTGATCAGCTGCCGCTGATTGTTGTTTAAAACAGGTCCCAGAGCATCCGGGTGCCGACGGCGATCAGCAGCAGAGCGAAGATTTTCTTTAGCCGGTCCACCGGCAGGCTGTGGGCCAGACGCACCCCCAGGGGGGCGGTGAAGACACTGGCGGCGACGATGGCGAGCAGGGCCGGCAGGTAGATGAAGCCCAGGGAATAGGCCGGCAGATCCGAAGCCCCCAGCCCGTTGACCACATAGCCGATGGTGCCGGCCACCGCGATGGGAAAGCCGATGGCCGCCGAGGTGCCGATGGCCTGATGCAGCCCGATATTGCACCAGACCATGAAGGGGACCGACAGGGTGCCGCCGCCGATGCCCACCAGGCTGGAAAAGATTCCGATGGTGCCCCCGGCCCCGAACATTCCCGCCGGGCCGGGCAACTCGCGGCTGGGGTTGGGCTTGCGGCCGGTCAGCATCTGGAAGGCGACGAAATAGAGGAACAGGACGAAGAAGCCCTTGAGAAAGTTGGTGGAAAGGGCGGCGGCGACGAAGGTTCCGCCCAGGGTGCCGACCAGGATGCCGGGCACGATCCGCCGCACCACCTCCCAGCGCACCGCTCCCCGGCGGTGATGGGCCATGAAGCTGGAAACGGCGGTAAAGATAATGGTGGCCAGGGAAGTGCCCAGGGCCAGATGCATCAGGTGCTCGGCCGCCACCCCCTGCCAGGCCAGGGCGAAAACCAGCATCGGGACAATGACCAGGCCGCCGCCGATCCCCAGCAGGCCGGCCAGCACCCCGGCCACCGCGCCCAGGCCGAGATAAAGCAGAATGACGGATAACATCTCGATTTTCTCTCAATGGTTTGGGTTGATAAAACAGGGCCCAGCTTTGCCCATCGGGGTGGTAAATGTCAAGCAAACAATCGGGGGGACCAGGCCAGCCAGTCCGGTATGCCATGGGGCGAGCTTGGCCGGGAGATCCGGCCAGCTTCGGCGCCGGATATTAATTATGGGCGAAAAATTAAAAAGAAAAGACCCAAAACAGCGGAAAGATGTTGCGGATTTGCTGTCGGATGGCATTATCATGGCTGATAAATGGTGGCCAGAATTTTAAGCCGGGATAAGCTCGGATAACCACGGAGGCGGGGCATGGAAATGGAGCTAGCTGGCAATTCCCCCCAGACTGCCCTGGATAAAATTCTAAAAAACGCGGTCCTGGCCTGCCTGCAGCCGGACGTGGTGGAGCGGCTCGACTTTCTGGTCCAACGGGAAGGGCCGGCCACCTGCAAGGCCATCCTGGAACTGATTTCCCATCGTGAATTCAGCCCGGAGGAAGCCGCCTCGTGTTGGCGGGAAATTGTGGCCCACCGGGGCAAAATGTCCGCCGCACTGGGTCGGCCGGTGGACTTGGCGGTGGCGGCTTGCGATTATTTTACCCTGCAGGGCCAGGGAATATTCTTTCCTAAATTTGTCGATATCATGGAGTTCGAGGCCCTGAAAAGCGAGAGCCAGTATGATTTTCTCACCGGTCTGCTCAACCGGCAGGCTCTGGAGAGCGCCCTGCACCGGGAGATCGGCCGGGCCGAACGATCTCTGTGCCAGCTTTCGGTCATCTTTCTCGACCTTGATTCCTTTAAGGACCTCAATGACCGCCATGGTCACCTGGCCGGCGACAAAATGCTGCAACAGATCGGTAAGATTTTTGGCCAGAGGAAGCGCCTGGTGGATATCGCCGCCCGCTACGGCGGCGATGAATTCGTCATGCTCCTGCCCGATACCAGCAAAAAGGAAGCCCGGGTGGTAGCGGAAAGGATACGTGAGGCGGTAAGCGAGGAAGTGGTAACCCTTGAGGGTCGGACAGTAAGCCTGACGGTCAGCGCCGGCATTGCCAGCTACCCCGATGACGGCACCAGGGGAGAAGACCTTTTTGCCTGCGCCGATAACGCCCTTTACCGGGCCAAACGCCGCGGCGGCAACAACGTCCAGCTTTATTGTCCCGAAAAACGCCGGGCTCAGCGGGTGGAAATCGTCGCCCCCCTGGTCATTACCCGGATCGACCAGAAACCTGCCCGCCTGGCCCCCTTGCAGGCCAAAAACCTCAGCGAAACCGGGATCCTGCTCGAGAGCAACTTTCCCTTAACCGCCGGCTCGCGCCTGGAGTTGGAAGTTTCCCTGGGCGAAACCAAGTTGACCATCCAAGGCCAGGTGGTGAGAACGGAAAAGCGCGACCAGCAAATCTTTGATGTCGGGGTGGACTTTCTCGGTCCCGTGGAAAAGGCCGCCGCCCTGGTGCGCGATTTAACCGGCCGGGCCAACAAAGAATAGCCGGCTGCCTGGCCGAGCGTCTTTTTTCTGCACCCGGTCCCGCTAACATCAGGCTAATGCCGGAACCACCCAGTCCACTGAATCAGGCTCCTTACTTGACATGGCAGGAAAGACAGAGGGCGCTGCGCAAGTTGTTCCTGGACAGCATGAAGGGTTCGCCCGAGAAGCGGTTATGGCAGGTACCACAGCCGATCCGGTCGGCAAATAGTTCGATTTTATCTCCAAGGGCTTCCGGGGGAATAAAGTTGCGTGGTCTTTTGTTGAATGTTTCCCGGTAGGAAATCCCGATGGGATGGTTATTGAGCCGGCAGGAAAAGTTGTTCCAGGTTTTCGCGGCGACTTTTACGTCCAGGGCAGCGATTCGGTCATCATGGCATTCGAGGCAGAGCAGGGTGATGGGATCGATTCTGGTATCGGCCTTATTGACCTGAAATTGGCCGCCATGGGTGGCCCCCAGGAAGATATGGTCCTCATCGTCTAATTCGTGGCAACTCAAGCAGAAATGCTTGCCTTCAACAATGCGCCGCAGGAAGTGGCCGGGCCCATCCGGGCTGTCCCTTTCGGCATGGACATCGTGGCAACTGATGCAGGTGAAGAAGCCATCCTCCAGTGGGATTTCGCGGGGCAGGGTTATGCGCGGGAAAATGTCCGTCGGGTGGGATTGGTAACTTCTCTTTCGCGCCGGAGGATGACAGGTTGTACAGGCAGCGGTGATATCCCAGCGCAGACTTTCCTTTCCCCCTTCGCCATCGGTATGACAGAGCAGGCATTCTTCGAGAGTGAACCGGTGCGGCAACCCATCGGAGATGCCCAAGACGATGGTTGGTACGCCCAGAACCAAGCCGACAAGAAGCATTTGCAGCCATTTCATGGTTTGGCCAGATTCATGTGGATATTCTCTCTCTAACACGAGGTGGTAACGGATGCAGTGGTTGCCGGGAGCAAAGGCCTCGGAGTCATTCTACTAAACTCCCGTGTAATGACAATTATATAAGCTATAAATGGTCAAGTCATGGTTTTTCTGGGCGGCCCATGCTGCCAGGAAGAAAAGGTCTAAATTTCCCCCGCCCCCCGCCGGGCTCCTTCATTTTCTTGCCCAGTTTGGTGCCAGTTCAAACTTGTGCAGTTTGCGATAGAGAGTGGTGAGATCCAGACCCAGATTTCTGGCGACTATTTCCTTGTTGCCGTTGGTTTGGTTCAACATCCGGGCAATAACCCCTTTTTCGTATTCGGTCACCATTTCCCGCAGGGCTTGCGGCGGCGGGCTCCCGGTCGCTGGCTGATTCCCGCTTGCCGCCGCGATCAGTTGGGGCGGCAAATCATTACGGGAGATGGTATCACCTCCGGCGAAAACCAGCGCCCGCTCGATAACATTCCGCAGTTCGCGGACGTTTCCCGGCCAGATATACCCGCTCAAGGCCTCGAGGGCGCCCGGAGCGAAGCCGCGCACCGAACTGCCTGCCGCCGCGGCCAGCTCGCCCAGAAAATGCCGGGCCAGTTGCGGAATATCCTCCCGCCGTTCCCGTAGGGGTGGGATATGGATTTCGATGACGTTCAGCCGGTAATAGAGATCCTCCCGAAAGGCCTTTTCCTCGATGCAGTTTTGGAGATTCTTGTTGGTCGCAGAAATGAGGCGGACATCAACCCTGGCCGATTTGGTGTCGCCCAGAGCCAGAACCTCGCCGGACTCCAGCACTTTGAGGCTTTTGGATTGCAGCATCGCCGGCATATCCCCTATTTCATCCAGAAACAGGGTGCCGCCGTCGGCCAGGGTCATCAGACCGGGCTTGTCGGTGTTGGCGCCGGTGAAGGCCCCTCTTTTATAGCCCATAAGCTCCGATTCAAGCAGGGGCTCCGGGATCGCGGCGCAGTTGATGGAGAGAAAGGGGCGGTCTTTGCGGGGGCTGTTGCGGTGGATGGCCTCGGCGATGAGGCCCTTGCCGGTCCCGCTCTCCCCGGTGATAAGGATATTGGCCCTGGTCGGCGCCACCTTTTCGACGGCGGCCAGAATCCCGGCGATAGCTGGAGAAGTGCCTACTATTTTAGTCCGATCGAAGCGCCGGTTCAGCCGCCTCCCGCAGCGGGGACCATCGAGCGCGAGCTGGCGCCGCTCCAAGAGCCGGCCGATGGTGATGCTGATTTCGCCATGTTGAAACGGTTTGACGATATAATCCTCCGCCCCCAGTTTCATGGCTTCGACGGCGGAATCGATGGAGCCAAAGGCCGTGATCATCACCACCGGGGTGGTGGGGGCAAGTTTTCTCGACTGGCGCAGGACTTCGTAGCCATCCGCCCCGCTCATCTTCAAATCGGTAATCACCAGGTCATAGGTGCCGGCCTTCAGCCTGGCGATTGCTTCCAGCCCGTCGGCGGCGCCGTCAACGGCATAGCCCTCATCGCCAAGTACCAGCTCCAGCGATTCCCTGATGTCTCTTTCATCGTCGACCACTAGAATTTTCGCCATCACTGCGTTCCCCCCCCAGGTAGAATAACGGTAAAGACACTGCCCGTGTTTGGGTGGCTGCTCAGCCGGAGATCGCCCCCCAGTTTCTTTAGAATTTCGTAGCTGATCGGCAAACCAAGTCCGGTCCCCTTTTCCTTGGTGGTGAAAAAGGGGTCAAAAACCCGGGCCAGATCATTTTCGTCGATACCGCAGCCGGTATCGCCGACCTCAACCAAGACCAGGTTGTTCTCGGATCTGCTCCGGAGCGTAATGGTGCCTTGCTCGCCGCAGGCGTCGGCGGCGTTCAGGAGCAGGTTGATGAAAACCTGGAGCAGGTAATCCGGGTCGATCTCCACCGGCGGCAGATCGTCCGCGACCTCGTTATGGATCGTGATGCCGGCCATTTTCCGGTCAAAGCGGGTGATTTCCACGGCGGCCTCAACGATCGGCCTGAGGTCGTGCCGGCTGATGCGCAGGTTGGGAAGCTTGGAAAATTGGGACATCTGGCCCACGATCTTGGAAATTCTGCCGATATGCTCCAGGATGGTTGCCAGGCGGCCTCTGGTCGCCTCCTCCTGCGATTTCTGCTGGACGATCTGGGCGAGAGAAGAAATCGATGTCAAGGGATTGATAATCTCATGCGCGACCCCGGCCGCCACCCGGCCGAGGGCGGAAAGTTTTTCCGAGTGTACCAGCTTTTCCTCGAGCCGCTTGAGTTCGGTGATATCCTGGATGAGTTTGAGTTCGCCGCTTATTTCTCCCTCCTGGTCCCTGACCGGGGCGGAGGTGATTTGAAAAATATTGTTTTTACGGCCGAAAAGCCCCTTGATGATTTGATGGGACACCTGTCCGGCGGCCGCCGGCGGGCAATAATCGCTAAAAATCGCCTGACAATCCTGGCCAACCACGTCACCGGTCCATTGCCGCAGGGTATGGTTGATCCAGATGATTTTATGCCCCCGGTCCTGCAGGAGCAGACCGCAGCCGATGGCGCTGACAATGGTGTCCAGTTTCTGTTTTTCCAGGCGGATGGCGGTGCTTGCCTGCTGGGCGGCGGTCGTCCGTTTTTTCTGCATCAGCACCAGGGCCGAGGCGCCAAGCAAAACGGTGAAAAATATCGCCGCCACCAGCCAGGAATAGATCCGCATGCTTCTTTCGGTCACCGAAATCACTTCGGTGTAGGGGGAACTGACGGAGATGATCCAGGTGTTGTCGCCCATTTTCAACCGGGAAAAGGCCAGAACCTTGTCCTCCTTGGTCGGGGCGAGATAGCGGCCGGATTCGAGCTCCGGGTTGTCGAGCACCTTATGCTCTATTTCAAAGGAGTTGTGGCATTGAAAGCACTCTACCCCGGCCCGGTAGAGGTTGTTGGCGATCATATGCGGTTCGGTGGGATGGTAAAGCAGGTTGCCCTCGCCATCCATGAGCCAGGCGTAGCCCTTTTCCATGGACTTGAACGGCGTCAGAAAGCGGGTGGCCAGATCGCTGATCGGTAGTTCGGACAGGAGCCAGCCCTTGTGCCTGATCCCCCGGCGCAAGGGCAGATAAATAAAGAGCCGCTCCATGCTGTGGGTAATGAAAAAATCGGTGTTGTTCCCGGGAGGGATGGCGGGCGGGGAGCGCGTGCGCCCGAGCGCTCCGGGGGTCGAATAGACCACCTGGTCGTTGGCGTTGTAAATGGTGGTAAAACCTTTGATGGTTTCAGCAACCTGGAAGTAATTATCCACCAGGCTCTTCACCACCGGATCTTCCAGGTGATCGTCCACGGTGAGAAAATTGCCGATAACCCTTAGCTTGGAGATCTCCCGCTCGATCACCACTTCCAGGCTGTTGGCAATTCCTTTGGCGACCAGCACTTGCTGATTGTTGTACAGCGCCGCCAGTTCCAGCCGTAGTGACTCGTGAAAAATCACGTTCATCGTCACCAGCAGGGAAACCAGCAGAAAAAATATCCCCAGAATAATAAATTTGTTCTTTGTCGCGGTCATTCCCTCTTTGCCCGGGGATCGTCGCCGGAACCGGGGCGCTCGCATGAGCTGGCCGGCTGGCCGACCAACTCCAAGTCCCGGGGTAAGCCTTCAGGGCCGGTTCGTACGAACAGAAACCAGGCAGCGGTTTTTTGCCATAAAAGTGCAGTAAACATGCCAGGTTACTGCCTGGCAACATTGTTTCGTTTTTTTAGCGACTTGGTGCGCCGCAGGGGGATTTGCCGTCGGGGTTGCCGGTCAGCGGCGAGGTGAAAATTGGGGATATCGCCAGATTGCGCGCAGGGAATCCGGGGAAAAAACCAGATGATGTTCGCCGGCCTACCTGAGCGGGGACAAATCGCCGACCAGATAATCCCCTTGG
Source organism: Desulfurivibrio nitratireducens (assembly GCF_044068515.1). Lineage (NCBI taxonomy): Bacteria > Pseudomonadati > Thermodesulfobacteriota > Desulfobulbia > Desulfobulbales > Desulfobulbaceae > Desulfurivibrio > Desulfurivibrio nitratireducens. The sequence goes on along the minus strand of NZ_JBIPKI010000010.1, from coordinate 38,867 downwards.
CGGTAATGTTCGTCCTGGCCGCCGAAACCGCCCATTGCAGGGAGGATGACGGTGGTCTGCAACGGGCGTTGTTCGGCCAGCCGGTCCGGCACGCTGCTTTTAACCGTATGCCAGAAGCCGGCAATGATCACCAGCTTGCGGTCCGGGTTGGCCGCCCCGAAACGGGCCAGGTTGGCGGCCATGCCGTTATTGCGCAGTCCTTGGGCCTCCAGGAAAAAGGCATAGTTGCGGCCGGTGGTTACCCGCTCGAATACCGGGCGGAAGAAGGTGTCCATCAGCCGGGTGTAGGAGCTGTTCAGCCCGGCGGTGATATCCGGGGGCAGAAGCTGCCGCTCTTCGGAACTCAGGGCGGCAAAACCCTGGCGGCCGACTTTGTTCACCAGCTGCTTGTCCAGGTTGAGGGCCACCAGTGGAATCTCCTGGTCACGGGCAAAAATGAAGATATCCCGGTACTGCTCCCAGGGATATGACCAATTCTGGGAGTAAATAGCCACAAAGCTCTCCTCGCTGAGCCGCCCTTGGTACCATGCATCCAGGGCCGGCTGGCTCTCCATCTGCATCATTTCCAGCCCGATGGCCAGGGCGTGATCCTGGTCCTGCAGGGCCCGGATTACCGCCAGAGCCATTTGCTGGTGGCTGGGCTGATTGTGGATCTCGCCGATAAAAATCGCTTCTGTCGTGGCGGCAGCCGCGATCATGGCGGCGAAGCCGACCTCCTGCCGGTCGCTGAGCCTGGTGATCCCCTGATCAGCCGGGACCTGCTGGGGAAAAATCGCCCAGAAGGCGGTGAGCAACACGAGATGCCGAAAAATTTTCATATCATCGTTTACCTGACAGAATAGCCGCTTGCAAACCTGCCTCGCCCGCCATCAGCGGGCGCTGCTGGCCCGGCGGCAGCGCCCTGAGACTGACCCAGGCTAATCGCGCGTCAGCGCTTGCGGGCGCCATTCCGGGGCAGAGTTGGGGGTGGGGGTTCCGGATATTTTTACTGATAGAATTGAGCCTCGTCGAGCAGCACCTTATAGGTGTGCATGGCGCCCACGCTGACATCGAGCCGCACCGTTCCCCGGACGGTGAGGGTTTCGCCCAGGCTGGCGGTATCGGAGCTGACCGCCAGCACGCTGTTGTCCGGGGCGGTGCCGGTTCCGTCGGCCAGGGTAACCCAGTTTTGGCCCTGGATATTACCGCTGTAACCGATCACCTTGGCTTGCAGGACAACGGTCGCGCCCTCCAGATCCTCCCGGTTGAGGAAAAGATCGGCAAGCGACAGGCGGCGGGTGTCCTGATCGGTCGGGAGTTCCGGTCTCGCCGTTGCCGGTGAAGGCGCCGCTTCCTCGTCGCCCGGCAGCGCCACCATCTCGGTGATCCGGATATTGGTCACCAGCAGGATTTCTTCAAAGGTATGGTCCATTGCCGGACTGTGAAAATCTCGCATCTCGATGCCGCCGGTATATTCGACGAGATCGCCGGGTGCGATGTCGATGAAGTTGGCCGCCAGCCAGCGTTGCTCGCCGTTTTCTTCGAGCAGGATAAAGGTGTATTTGCCGGCGTGCTTGCCCATCAGCACCTTGCCGGCCTTAATTTCCCTCTCCGCCGCCGAGGCGGGGAGGAAAGAGCAGAGAATCAGGGCGAGGATTACGGCCATTGCTTTGCTGTTCATGGTTTTCTCCAGTTTTCAGTAGGTTTTGGGGTCATGCTCGACGCCGTGGCAGTTGAGAAAGCACTGCCCGCTGAAAGTCCCCAGTTTTTGATAATAGAGCCGGCCCTGGGCGTCGGGGCGGACCAGGGAGTCATCCCCCAGGTATTGGCCCGTGGCAAAATTGATCAGATGGCTGTTGTTAAGTTCCGTGGCCCCATCGCGGTAGCTGACCCCGTGGGGATCGTGACAGATGGCGCAGGGGGTCTGCTGCTCAACGATGTGGCGGTTGTGTTCCCTGAAACTCTGGTCGGCCAGCAGGCTGGAGCGATCGTGGCACTGGTAGCAGAGTTCGTAGGCCAGTAAGTCGCTGTACATCGGGTCATCGGGGAAAGGGTCTTCGGTCTCGTAATTCAAGGCCAGCAGATAGGGATGGTCGGAGCCGTGCGGTCCCCGGGGACCGGTGGGATCATTGTTGTTGTGGCAGTCGCTGCAGCCGATCAGCCTCTCCTCCAGGTCGAAGGGGGCAAGCAGGCTCGGCGGCGCAACCCGCCCGGCCCGGGAGCGGAATTCCACCACCGGGTGAAAAGAGGGGTTGTCGGGATCGAAGGCATAACGGTTGTTCTGCTGGTCGATCTGCCGCTGCAGGGGATCCTGGCCCAGGAAATCGAAACCGGCGTCCCCATGGCATTTGAAGCAAATTTCATATTCATATTCGGCCACCGCCAGTGGCTGGCCGGCGAAGGTTATCCCCGTAACCCCGGCCGTGGCCCCGGAGACCCGGCGGGGCTGGCCCAGCGGCGTTTCCGGCCGGCTGGCATTGACCTGGTGGGGGTTGTGGCAATCGGCGCATTCCACGTGCCGTTCCAGCAGATCGGCGCTGAAATCTTCGGCGGGATCGTGAATCCCGAAATAATCCTGGACCCCGTGGCGAAATTCCTTGAGCAGTTCGGGGGCAATAGCGGTATTCGCCACATTGCCGTTGTGGCAAACCAGGCAGTTGTCCTCATCCGCGGCATAGGTGAGCAGGCGCTCATGGCCGCCGGCGGCGTGGGGGGTATGGCAGTTCTGGCAGCCGTTCTGGGCCACGGTCCCGTAGGGGGTGTTGGGCCAGGGGTCGTGGCCGCTGCCGTTCCAGGTCGCGGAAGCCAGGGCATGGCTTGCATCCTCCCAGTTTTCCTGGGCGTGGCAGGCGGTACAGAGTTCGGAATATTCAGTGGAAATCACCAGGAATTTGCCCAGGGTGTTGTCGTGGGGATCATGGCAGGCGGTGCATTGCAGTTCCTGATTGCGGTCCAGCCGGACTGCCGGCGGCAGGCTGTCGGGATAGCGCAACCGGGGGTTACGGCTGGCCAGAGCGGCATCGTAAACAAAGGAGATCGGATGATCGTCGCTGAGGTCGGTCCCCAACCGGGAGCGGAATCCTTCCGGCATGAAGCGGACCTCGCCTTCAAATTCGATTTCCGGCCGGGTCAGCAGCGCCCCCAGGGCAACGGTCCCGTCGTGGCAGCTCAGGCAGAGCTTGGAAGAGCCGGTGGGCTGACCCACCGCGGCATAGAGGGTCGAGCTCTGGTAGGGAATGTACTCCTCCGAGCTGAGTTGTCGGTTCCAGAGATAGGGGAACTCGGGGCTGGCGTGATGCGGCGTATGACAAAAAACACAGATCTCGTCGGCCTCGGACTTGATCGGCCCCGGTCCGGTCACTGAGAGGTTATGCTTGGTGTCGACAATGCTGCTGGAGGCCGACAAGGGCAAAAAGGCTGCGGCGAGGGCCGGCAACAGGAGCAGGGTGAGCCAGAGAGCGGCGGTTTTCATGGTAATTCTCCTCCCCTGAGAAACTGGAAGATTTGAATCCGTCGATTGTAAGTGTCAGCCACATATACGCGGTCCCGGCCGTCGATGAAAATGGTGGCGGGCAACCAGAAGCGGCCCGGGGCCTGGCCCGGGCCGCCGTAGGCCATGAGCAGGCGACCGTCGCCGTCAAAGATCTGGACGTTGTCGAAGAGGGCGTCCAGCACGTGGATATTGCCTTCGGAATCCACCGCCACCCCTTTGGGCCGGGCAAAGTAGCCGGGCCCGTCGCCAACACTGCCGAATGTCAGGAGAAATTGGCCGTCGGCGCCGAATACCTGCACCCGGTGATTGAGGGAATCGACCACATGAATCCGGCCCTCCGGCCCCACCGCCACGGCCACGGGAAAATTGAATCGTCCCCCCTCTTCGCCCCTGCCGCCGATTCTGCCCACCAGGGCCAGGTCGACCAGGGAAAAACGCAGGATGGAGGAATTGGCGGTGTCCACCACCAAGAGTTCTTCGGTGGCGGGATGGATGGCCAGGCCGGTGGGGCGTCCTATCTGTTCACCGGTCAGCTCGCCCAAGGGGCGGCCGTTGTCCAGGGCAAAAATTTTGACCGCACCAGTTTCGCCATCACTGACGAAAAAGCGTTGCCGGTCGGGGTCAACCGCCACGTCAAGGGGGCTCTGCAGCCCGGTTCTGGCGGCAAGCAGATTTTGATAGCGATTGTTGGCCGGGTCGAAAATGTGAATTCCTCCGGTCAGGCGGTCCACCACAAAGAGGCGGCCGGCCTCATCGCTCTTGATCCCATGCGGCATTTGCAAAGGCTCCGGCTCCTCTCCCAGCAGGCCGCGCCGGAACCGTTGCCAGAGTCCGACCCGGATGCCCAGCTCCTCGGGTCCGCTGACACTCTGCCGGTAGATAACCCGGGGAATTTCCGGGGCCGGCGGCCAGCGCAGGTATTCGCGATCTTCCCGCTCAGGGGGCGGGGCCGCCGGCATGCAAGCGGGGGCCGACAGGGCCGCCGCCAGCAGGCCGAGCAGGACCAGCCGTGGGAGCAGGGCTTTCAACCGAATTTTCATCACTTTCTCCTGCCTTGCGCTCCGGCCCTCAGTTCAGGGCCCTCTTCAGCCCCAGCATGAAGGTGTTGTTGGTGGTGCGGATCCCGGCCGCAGTTCGGTGCTCATCGCTGTAACGGTAATCTGCGGACAGAGTTAGAAATCTAAGGCGATATTCATAGCCCCCGACCAAGGTGTAGATTTTGGTTCTTTGGGGCTGGTTGGTGGTGCGCAGGCGGTACATGCCGTCCAGCCTGAGGCTTGCGTGCCGGCCGATTCTCTGCTGGAGCCGGGCCCGCACCTCGCGCCGCTCATCCTCGCGGTCGCTTTCCCGGACTTCCAATTTGGCCAGCCGGCCGCTCAGGCTGGCCCGCAGTCCCGCCCTTAAGCGCAGGTCGGCGGCCAGGCGATAACTTTCCTCCCAGCGCTCCTCGTCGCTGGCGGTCATTTTATCATACTCCCCTTGCACGGACAGCCGACGATTGGCCGGCAGCCGGAAGTCGAAAGCCGAAACCAAATTGTACCGGTGGATTTCGTCGACCACGGTGATCTCCCGGGGGTCTTCCCCGGCGATGATCTCGCTCCGCAGGAAAGTCGAAAGCGTCTTGCTGTAGGTGAAGGTATTGCGCATGGTGGTTTGCCCCTCGCGAAAACGCCGGCCGAGGCCGGCGCTGAATTGGGGGCCCCGGCTGGAGCTGGTGGCGCTGCTCGCTTCGCGGTAATTAAAAGCGCTGCTCAGCGAGGTCGCGCCAAAGGCCCGTTGCCAGGCAATGCCGGTATCATATGACTGGTCATCCCTGAGATTGGTGGGAGGGGTGCCTGCCAGCAATCTTTCCTCGCTGCGGCTGGTCCGGTAATGTACGGTCCAGTATTGCCAAAAGTTAAGGCGGCCGCCATAGTTGCGAGTCCAGGTAGCGCCATCGTAGCCGGGCTCGAGCCGGGCCCGGTAACGAACCAGCAGGGTCCAGCCCTGGCCGAAGATTTCCTCTTCGGGATCCAGGAGGCGGGTATCGAAAACGATGACCACCACCTCGCCGTCCACCCGGTCGCTATAGATGTCGTTGGGATCCACCGGCGGAACCGGGGGCGGGGGGGCCTCGGGAGCGGGGGGGGGAGGAATCAGCTCCAGCTCAAGGCTTTCCCGCTCGACAAAATCAGCCGCAAACCGGCTCAGCCTGAACTCACAGTCAAAAAGCGGCAGCTCCCCGTTTTCCAGGCAGGAATCGAGCAAAAAGCTTTCGCGAATTTCCTCGAAGCGAGCCGTAACCTCCCGCTGGTCGATACGATACTCCTGGCCCAGGTTCAGGTTCAGGAAACCGGTGGGGATCCGGCGGCCGTAGTTCATGTTGAGATTGCCGAGATAGCGGTCGTGCTCGCGGACCTCTGAACTCTCCTTCTCAGCCCGGGCCCGCAGGGAAGTGAGGAGGTTTTCATAGAGCCGATGGTTGAGCCCGGCCCCCAGTTCATAGGTGTTATCGACCAGGCCGTCGGTGCGTTGCTGCTCATATCGGGCGTCGTAGTGGCTCGAAAAATGCTCGGCATGCTGGCGGTCCCAGATCAGATGCTCGGTCAGGTTCAGGTTTTCGCTGCGGGCTCCCAGGATCGACTCAGACCAGCGGCCTCTGAAGCGGGAGTTCAGCTTGAGTTCGCGGTCTTCCGTCAAGATCAGGGTGTTCTGCAGCCGGCCGGTGGTGGTTTGCGAACTTCCCCCCATTGCCCGGCCGCCGCCCTGCTGGGTAGAGCTGTGACTTGCGTTCAGGCTGGTGGTGCTGCGTTCCTTTTGTTGCAGGGCGTCGACAAACCAGGAGTCGGTGGTGCTGGTGGTGGCCGGCGTGCCCAAGGTCTGCCGTTCCAGGGCCTGATGGCGGTAGCGGACCTTGGTGGGAAAGCTTTCCTGCCACCAGGGCAGAGTCGTCGAGAGCCCGTAGCGGGTCTGGTCTAGATCGGTGGTCACCGCCTGCGGGCTGACCCTGGTGCTCAGGGTGCGGCCGGCAAAAAAATCCAGCGCGTAGGGCTTGAGGGCGAGCAGGGTGCCGTCAAGGTCATATTCCAGGCGCGCTCCTTTGCCGCGGCCGTCGCGGCCTTCGGAATCACGGCGCACCTCCTGCTGCCAGGAAGGACTGAGAGCGAGGTTGAAGTGGACCAGGGCCGGATGATAGGCCCAGCCGCGGGTGGCGACGGTGAAGCCCTCGGTGAAGATATGGGATGAAGTGCGGGTGGAGCCTTCGGGCCGCGTAGTCTCGCGCAGGTCGTAGCGATAATCCAGGTTCAGATCCCAGCGGGGCCGGTCCAGATAGGAGTAGAAGGGCCAGTCCAGCAGGAGGCCGCGGGCCTGGGCCGAGCCGGGAGCCTGGCCGGCCGCCAGGCAGAAGAGGAGCAGCAAAAGGGAGATTCGTTGCCCCATGCTCCGACGGAGTTGTCCGCGGGGGAGGGGCATATCAGAAGACTTCCTCGTAATCCTCGCGCAGCATCATGGCATCGGCGCCCAGGTGGGGGTTGTGGCACGACAGGCAGGCATCCTCGCCTTCGTGCCGCTCCCGGTCATGGATAAGGCCCTCGCTGTGGCAGGAGCGACAGAGTTCGTCGCCGGCCCGGCGCAGCATAAAGGGCTGGCGGCTGAGGTGGGGATGATGGCAGCGCATGCAGGCGGCGGCGGGGCCATGCAGCCACAGACCCTCATTCCGGGCCCGCTCCGGGCTTTTCTCCTGGTGGCAGGCCAGACACATTTCCCCGAAGGATTGGGCAAAGCGACCCGGTTGGACCCGGGTGGGGGTCTGGCCCTCGGGGGCCGGCGCCATCACGTGGCACTGGTCGCAATGCTTGGCCCCGTAGGGACCGTGGGTGTATGGGCCCTCTTCCCAGCGCTCGGGCATGGTCCGGCGGGGGATGGCGGCCACGAGCTCTCCTTCCCCCGCCGGGCCCGTTTCTTCGGCCAGGGGGGGCACCCCGGTGAAAAAAATGGTCAGCACCTGATGGCGGGTCTCGGGGCGGCATCCCGCCGCCCCCAGCAGGGTCAGGCCCGCCAGCCCAACCAGCAGCAGCAGGGAAAAGCCCAAACCCCTTTTCAGCCGGCAAGGCATCAGTTCAGCGGCGCCCCGGTCCACTTGCCGAAACCGTAGACATTGAGCTTGTAGTCGCCCAGCTGATTGCCCACGTAGATCAGGTATTCAACCTCAAAGTCCGGGTCCACGTGCTCTTTAAAAAAGTCCACGTTTTCATATTCGATGGTCAGCGGGGCGGGCAGGTACATGAAGCTGGGGGCGTGGCCGAAGCCGCCGAAGAAATAAACCAGAAACTGGGTTTCGTCGTGAAAGACCTGGACATTTTCAAAGGCGGCATCGACGGCGTAGAGATAGCCGTCCCGGCTGAGATCAAATCCCTTGGGCCGGGCAAAGGCGCCGGGCGTCGAACCCACATAACCGAAATGGTGCAGGTAGTTGCCCTCCGGGTCGAATTTCTGGATCCGGAAATTGAGGGAATCGGTGACGTAGATATTGCCCTCCTGGTCGACCCGGAGGTGGGTGGGGCGGTCAAGCTGGCCCTCATCCCGGCCCCGGCCGCCGATGGTCTGGACCAGGTCGCCGCTTTCCCGGTCGAAAACCTTGATCTCATGGGCGGGGAAATCGGCCACATACACCCGGTCGCCGTGGACCGCCACGTCCAGGGGCAGTTCCAGGGTCTGCGGTCCGCCGTAGACCCGGAGATACTGGTCCTCGGCGTCAAAGGCCACCACCTGCCTGCGGAGGCTGTCGGCCACATAGAGGTGATCAGCCGCCACCGTCAGCCCCCGGGGCTGGCGCAGGGTCCCTTCCCGGCTGGTCTCCAGGGCCCGCATCTCCCTCTGAACCAGATCGACGATCACCACCAGGTCGAGACCGACATCGGTCACGTAGAGCCGCCCCGGCCGGCTGGCCACCGCGTAGGGCCGGCTCAGGCCGCGGGTCTGATCCTCGCCGGCCACGAAAGCCCGCAGTCCGGCGGTCCTCTTGCCGATGTCCTGCTCGTTGGAGATCGTGGTCAGGAACTGCATCCGCGGTTCATTGGGCAACTCCGGATAAAACCTGGTTTCTCTTTCCACTTTCGGCGTCGCGCAACCCGGCACCAGCAGGATCAAGCCCAGCAACAACAGATATTTTCTCAACATAAAGCAAACCCCCTCTAAAGATGAATCGGTAATGTGGGCCCCGCCGGCGCCGACGGGACCAGCCGTTCTTTGTGCCTCGGCCGGCCAGCTCAGTCCGGCCACGGTGAGGTGCGCAGGCGGTTATCCACCGGCTCCTCGCGGTCATAACCGACCTCGATATGGCAGGCGGTGGCGCAACTGCCGCCGGTGTCGGTTTTCTCAAACCGCTGGCCCAGGGCGGCCTGGCCGAAGCGCACCACCGGGCTGATCATAAAGGGCTGCCTGGAGCCGTGGGCCGAATGGCAGGCCCCGCAGGAGCGGCCCTTGGCCCGGTTGACGTGGCGGAAGTGCAGGTTCATTTCCCCGTTGCGGAAGCCGGTGTCCCGGCTGGTCCGGAATCGGGTGAGGTTGTCGCTGTCGTGGCACTGAAAGCAGAGGGCGTAGGCCTCTTCGGAGTAGCCGGTATAGAGCCCGGCCGGATAAGGCTCGGTGAGCAGGCTGGGGTACTCACTCACATGGGGTCGGTGGCAGTCGCTGCAGCGGCCCTTGGCGAAGGGGGCGTGCAGGAAAGCTTCCGGGTCGTCAAACAGCGGCTGGATGGGCGGCACCGCCTGGCCGGCGGCTCTGGTCTGGCGCCGGTCGTGGCAGGCGAAACAGATTTCCGGCTGGGCCAGTTGCATCCGGCTGGGCGGCGGGGCCTCCGGGTCGGCGGCCGGGGCGAAGTCCGGCGCGGCGGCCCGTTCATCCGCCAGGGCCAGGAAGGGGGAGGCATGGCAGCTTGCGCACTTGCCTTCGATTACCGGGCCGTGTTCCACCGGGCCGCTGAAAGGCTCATGGCAGCTCAGGCAGAGCTCCCCCTGGGGGAGGCGCAGCAGGCCGGCTTCGGCGGCGCGGTGGGGGAGATGGCAGGTGGCGCAGGTTCCCTCCCGGACCTCCCGGCAGCCCAAGCTGCATTGGGAGCCGGCCGCCGTATGGCAAGCCAGGCAGAGGTGCTCCGGCGCTTGCCGCAACAGCCGAGGGAAGGCGGACTGGTGGGGCTCATGGCAGTCGCCGCAGCGGCCGGCGGCGGCCGCCGGGTGGGCTTGCTGTTTTTTCGTAAGGGCGGGGTCCTGGTGGCAGTCGGCGCATACCGGGCCGAGATCGGCCGGCAGGGGGGTGAAGGCGTGGGTGCCGGCCTCGAGGGGCTGATGGCAGGCGGTAGCGCAGCCGAAGCCGTCGGCAGCGGCGGGATGAAGATGGGGGGCCACGGCCAGATCCTGGTGGCAGCGCAGGCAGGATTCCTCCGGGTCAAGGGCGAAGCCCTCTTCCCGCTGGCCGGCCGCGGCGCCGGCCGGCAACGCCGCCAGCAGCAGGATCAGCAGCAAAAGAACCCGGGCACGGCCAGTAAAACACCACGTTATTGGCATTAGGGGAGACTCAACAAAGCGACCCCCGGCGCCGGCCGGGGGTCATTAAAAAAATCGGACTTATCATTAAGAGGCAAGTTTCGATTATACCAGTTGGCCAAATTGATCTTTTAACCTATCCCAACTTTTATTGTCAATTAGGCAACTTGCCAGGAATAAAAAAATTACTTGTTGTGGCAGGTCAGACAGAGCAGCGAAGCGTGTTGAGCCCCCCCCTGGCCGGTCCGGATACCCGCCCGCAGGACCACGGTATTAGGCACCGAGACCCGGTTGTGGACATCGTGGCAGGAGTGGCACTCCACCCGGCCGAACTCCAGATACTGGCTCACCGGGCTGTGGTCGTACCAGGTTTTGTCGGCCGGGTCATGCAAGCCCCCCGCCATCCCGATCTTGGTATTGTCGACATACTGCACCGAGACCGGGTGATGGCCCCGCAGATCGAGTTTGGCCCCATCCTTGAGGGCCCCGATCACAAAGCGGCCGGTCAGCACCGTATCGATGTCGCCCTGGCGGCCGTCGAAGGCGTCCAGGGCCACCGTCCCGTCGTGGCAGCTCAGGCAGAGCTTGGAGCGCCCGATCGGCTGATCTTCGATGGTCCCGGCCAGGCTGGCACTACTGTACATGCTGTATTCAGCCGTACTCACGCTGTGGTTCCAGAGCAGGCCGGAATCGGAGCCCTGCCAGAGCTCGAGGCCCCGGTCATGGGGGGCGTGGCAGACCCGGCAGACTTCGCCGCCGTATTCAAGCCCCCCGTTGTTCCAGTCCTCACCGGAAAAATCATGCTTGCTGCCCTTGATTCCCTGGCCATTACCGGCCAGCAGGTTGCCCGGCAGGGCCCAGCCGGCCAGCAGGAGCAATGCCGCCACCAGCCACCAGTTGGTTTGCTTCATGTCCTCCTCCCCCTTTGTTGACCCGCGGGTGCAGCCCCAACGTCCTCCGGGCGCGGAAGGCGAACCCCCCTTCCGCGCCCGGAGGCAACCTAATTGCGTCGTCCAATGGCGGCGCGATCAGGCTTACTTGTTGTGGCAGCTCAAACAGAGACCGGAGGGATCGGCGCCGCGGTTGCCCGCCAGCCCCTGGCCGGCCCGGTTGAGCCGGGTGCCGATGGCGTTGACGCCGGGGGAGTCATGGACATCGTGGCAGGAGTGGCACTGCACCATGCCCTGCTCCAGGACCATGTCCACGGTGGGGGCATCGGTCATCTTAACCAGATTGCCGAAGACCTGGCCATCGGGGTTATGCAGACCCCCGGCCCGGCCGACCTTGGGGTTCTCGGCAAAGTGGCCTTCAGCATAAGCGACGGAGATCGGGTGGGTACCCATCAGGAAATCGGTGCCACTGCCAGCGCGTCCTTGGCCTATGGTGAAGCCGTTGGAGAGATTGCCCATAAAAACACCACCATTTAGGGGTTCTTCCGCGGTTCCAAAAGCGCCACCTTGCTGACCGTCAAAGGCATTAAGGGCCACGGTGCCGTCATGGCAGGAGAGACACAGTTTGGATTTGCCGATAACGTTGCCGGCGATGTCACCTTCGAGTGAAGAACTCTCATACATGTCATAAACGTCCGTATCGGCGAGTTGATGGTTCCAGAGCAGCCCGGTTTCGCCTACTTCCTCGCCCCACTCCTTCCAGGCGGTGCGGCCCTTATCATGGGGAGCATGGCAAACCCGGCAGATCTCACCCCGGTAGTTCCAGCCATCAGCGGCTTCCTGAAAATCAGTGCCAGTGTAGTCACGGAAACTAGAACCTGTTTCAGCATTTACATTGTCGGTAAAGTCATGGGCGCTGCCCACGATGCCCGCGCCCTTGGCCCGGGCGTCCGCTTCATTGTACAGGCCACCGGCTACTACCAGGGCCGCGGCGGCCAAACCTACTACCAGATACTTTTTCATTGCTGCATCCTCCTGAATTGTTTGAGACTTCCCTCTTTTGCTCTCCGGCTGCCCGGCCCAAACCGGGCCGGCAACCTTGTTCATTGTCTTGTGCCTGCTGCGGCAACGGCCGGCGGGTCCCTGGCCGGTCCCCGCCTGGGCTTACTGCTTGCTTACTGACGGTGCCTTCACCTCCCTCTCCTTGTGCTGGTTCCAAGTTCCGCTTGCGCCGCTGGCCAAGCCCTCCCTTGCTGTCGGTCAGGGTCACTAGCAATCGGCGTGCCAATTGCCGTTTTATGGCTAAAAAAGACGATTAGACAGGGAAATGAAGGGACGGAAGGGGAGGGCGGTCGGGTGAGGCCGGAGCAGAATCCGGGGATATGACCAGATAGGGTTGGCCATATCCCCGGCCGGGGGGCGTGGACTCGTTCATTCGGCCTTAATCCGGGGCCGTTCAGCCCACCCGCAAGGCCATGCGCCGGTGTTCCCAGGCTTTAGTTAACTCGCCAAAAGGTCGGGTTTTTTGGCATAACCGGACCTTTGGTCCGGCAGATGACCGAGTTGTTTTAAGTGATTTTTTGGGGATTTGACTAAAGAAGGCATAGATTTTGCTGGTTAATAAAATTTTCAGTTCAGGCTCTGGGCCCTTATTGGGGGGCCGATCCCTGACCCTAACCCCCGCAAGCGCCTCATTTTTTTTAGCCCGGCAGGTCCCCATGAACCAAACAGATGCACCCATCTGGCATTTATTCGCCTCGGTCAAACTGGCCCTGGTGCTCATCGGTCTTCTGGCCGCCACCTCCATCATCGGCACCATCATTCCCCAGGGCCAGCCCCCGGAGTATTACCAGGACGCCTACGGCCCCGGCCCGGCCCGCCTCTTGCAGGCCCTGGACCTGACCGCCATGTACGGCTCCTGGTGGTTCCTCCTCCTGCTGCTGGTTTTTGCCGTCAACCTGGTGGTCTGCAGCCTGGAGCGCCTGCCCCGGGCCTGGCGGCTGGTGACCCGCGACCATCTGGCCACCGAGCCGGCGCGGCTGGAGAAAATGCCGCTTAAAGCGGAGCTGGCGGTAGCGGCCGCAACCCCTGCCGCCGCCGCGGAGAAAGTGGCGAACCTGCTGGCCGCCGCCGGCTGGCCGAGCGCCGGCCGCGAACGGGAGGGCGGGGTGCTGCTCTTCGCCCAGAAAGGGGCCTGGTCCCGGCTGGGGGCCTACCTGGTCCATCTCAGCATTCTGGTCATCTTCGCCGGCGCCCTGGTCGGGGCGGTTTTCGGCTACAAGGGCGGCATCATGTTCCCGGAAGGGGTGACCATCAGCCGGGTCTTCGAGCATGGCAGCGCCCGGGAGATTCCCCTGGGCTTCCAGTTGCGCCTGGACAACTTCGCCATCAGCTATTACCCCAACGGCATGGCCCGGGAATACCGCTCCGATGTGACCATCCTCGATCCCGCCCTGGTCGCCCCCCGGCAAACCGCCATCCGGGTCAACCATCCCCTCAAGCACCGGGGCCTGACCTTCTACCAGGCCAGCTACGAGCCCCGGCCCGAATTCCTGGTCCGGATCCGCAATCAGGCCAATGGCCGGGAAACCAGCCTGCTGGCCGGCGCCGGCCAACCCTTTGCCTGGCCGGAGGAGGAGGTCAGCTTCCAGTTGGCCACCTCCAGGAGCGACCGGCAGGGCCGGGTCGAAGAGTTCCAGGTCAGTTTCAGTGCCCCCGGGGCTGAACCCAACGTTTTCCCCCTGCGTGATCTGGAGACCGCCACCCTCTCGTGGCCCGGCGGCGATTACCTTTTTTACGTCCGCCAGCGTTACGCCACCGGCCTGCAGGTGGCCCGGGATCCCGGGGTCTGGGTGGTCTATGCCGGCTTCGCCCTGATGCTCCTGGGCCTCTACGTTACCTTTCTGGTCACCCACCGCCGGGTCTGGGCCTGCCTCCGCCCGGACGGGGAGGGCCGGACCCGGCTGCTGCTGGCCGGCGGCAGCAACCGCAACCAGGCCACCTTCGACCAGCGTTTCGCCGAACTGGTCGAGCGGCTGCGGCGCGATCCGGCCATCAAATAAACCAACCGGCAACCCTCCAGGGCCTAAAACCAAGGATCAAAGGCAAACCCCCATGCAAAGCGCCACCTTCCTCAACCTGACCACCTTCGCCTACCTGGCCTCGTCGGTACTCTACATCGCGATCCTGGTGTACGGGACCAAAAACAAAACCCTGGGGCTCGCCGCCACCCTGACCACCATGGGCGGCCTGCTGCTCAACACCCTGGGCATCCTGACCCGCTGGTACGAGGCCTTTAATCTCGGTTTCGGTTATTACGCCCCCTTCTCCAACATGTACGAGTCCCTGGTCTTCTTTGCCTGGTGCATCGCTTTGATCTACCTGATCATGGAATACATGTATAAGAACCAGACCCTGGGGGCGTTTGTCATGCCCTTTGCCTTCCTCAGCCAGGCCATGGCCGAATACTGGCCCCAGTGGAACCAGGATCTCCGCCCCCTGCTGCCGGCTTTGCAAAGCAACTGGCTGATCGCCCATGTGATCACCTGCTTCATCGGCTACGCCGCCTTCGCCGTCGCCTTCGGCCTGGCGGTGATGTACCTGCTCAAGAGCCGCAACGCCGATAAAAGCGGCAAGCCGGACGGCGTCGGCATTTGGGCCACCCTGCCCGGCCTCAAAACCATTGATCACATTATCTACAAGACCATTCTCTTTGGTTTTCTCTGGCTCTCGGCCGGGATCATTACCGGGGCGGTCTGGGCCAACTCGGCCTGGGGCACCTACTGGAGCTGGGACCCCAAGGAAACCTGGTCGCTGATCACCTGGTTCGTCTATGCCGCCACCCTCCATGCCCGCTTTACCCGGGGCTGGGGCGGCCAGCGGATCGCCTGGCTGGCGATTCTCGGTTTTGTTTGCACCCTTTTCACTTATTATGGAGTAAACTTTCTGCTGTCAGGACTGCACAGCTATGCTTGAGCGGCAAAGGGACGGAAAAATCAGGAGTTTTGCCTTTTCAGGAGATTCACGCCCGGGTTGGGTCTTGACAATCCGGGCGGCGGTCGTCATAAGACAGCGATCATGCAACGGTGCCGGCCGGCGAGCCGCGTTGGCGGGCCAAGGCGCATAAGCACCGATCATCAATGACGCCTTGCCGCCGCGCCGGCCTTTGGCCGGGGGCGGTCATGCGTTATTGACGCCAGCCGGAAGTTCGGGAAGGGAGAGAAAGCGATGAAGTCTTTTTTGCCGCGTTGCCGGCCCCTGTTAGTGCTTGGCCTGCTGACCCTGCTCTGGCTGTCGGCGGCTTGCGACCGGAACCGGGAAAAAACCCCCGAGCCGCCAGCCTGGCCGCAGCAGCGCCTGCTTATCGGCCTGCTGCCCGAACAGGACATCTTCGTGCAGCGCCAGCGTTACGCCCCCATTGCCGAATACCTGGCCCGGCATACCGGGCTCGAGGTTGAGCTGCGGATAATGCGCCGCTACGGCAACATCATCGATAATTTCACCAGCCTGGAGCTGGACGGCGCTTTCCTGGGGAGCTTTACCGGGGCCCTGGCCATCGAGGTGCTGGGGGCTAAGCCCCTGGCCCGGCCGGAGTACAGCGGCGGGGTTTCCACCTATTACGGGATGATCTTTGCCCGCAAGGACAGCAAGATCAGGACGGCCGAGGGTATGCGAGGCAAGGTTTTCGTAATGGTTGACCGGGCCACCACGGCCGGCTGGCTGCTGCCGCTGCACTACTTTCACCAGGAGGGGATCAGCGCCCCCGAAGCCTGGTTGGAAGAAATTTATTTCGCCGGAACCCACGAAGACGCCATCCGCGACGTTATCGAGGGGCGGGCGGACATCGGCGCCGCCAAGGATCTGATTTTCGACAGGTTCGAAGGCGGCCGGGCCCGGGAACTCCTGGAAATCATCGCGGTTTCACCGCCGGTGCCCTCCAATACCCTGGTGGTGAGCTCGGCACTGGATCCGGCTCTGCGGGAGCGCCTGCAGCAGTTGCTGCTGACCATGCAAGATGACCCTTCCGGGCGCGAGGCGCTGGCGAAATTCGGCGCGGAGCGTTTTCTCGCCACCGGGGTCGAGGACTACAATCCGGTTTTGGATTATGCCTGGGATATAGGCCTGGATCTGGCCGACTACCACTACCGCAACCAGTGATGGCGGCGGAGATGATTTTGATTTTATGAGAAAAAAAGCGATTATTGGTTTTATCGTCCTGACCCTTTTTTTTGTCGGTGGGGGCATCTATATCACCATGGCCAACAACCGGGCCATCCATGGCCTGGAAAAGGTCGTCCAGCTCACCGAAGTGGCCCATCGCCGGGCCAATCTGCGCAACAGCATCATGATGGTCCAGACCGATCTGCTGCTGGCCGATTCGCCCCACGCCTCGGATATCACCACCGTGGTCGGCCACGGCGAATCGATGCGCAAGGCCTCGCAAGAGTGTTATTCCTGCCATCACAGCGAAGAGATCTTTGCCAGCTTTGACCGGATCAAAGTAATGATGGATGATTATCTCAAAAAGCTGAGCCGGGTTTATACCATCCGGGCGAACCGGGTCCGGCTGCACAATGAAATAGAGGAGGCTTACGCCAGCGGCCAGCAGCTCTATGGGGAGGTTTCCCGCCTGTCCACCATTTCGGCCCACAAGATCCCGATGCGGATCGAGGAAACCAGGGCGGAGATCGGTCGGACCAAAAACCTGGTTCTGGCTTTGGTGATCAGCGGCCCGTTGATCGCCCTGGCTCTGATCTTTTTTTTCATTCGCCGCTTCACCAACTCCATTTCGGTGCTTACCCGGGCCACCGGCAAAATCGGGGCAGGAAACCTGGACCATGCCATCTCCGAACCCCTTTATGACGAATTTCAGGAGCTGGCCGGGGCCTTCAACCAGATGACCGCTTCCCTGAAGCGACAGCGCGAGCAGATTGCCGAGGTGGAGGACCGCTACCGGATTCTTTTCGAATCGGCGGTGGATGCCATTTTCATCCTTGAGGCCGAAGGCGAAAAGGTGGGAACCATCGTCGCCGCCAACCAAGCGGCGGCGACCATGCACGGCTATACGGTGGCGGAAATGATCGGCATGCGCATCCAGGATATCGATACCCCGGAAAGTGCGGCCAAGGCCGGGCCCCGCTTTCAGCGCCTGTTGCAGGGAGAGCGGGTGGAGGCTCGGGTTTACCACCGCAAGAAGGACGGCACCGTTTTTCCGGTGGAATTCAGTGCCGGCCTGGTGGAAATGGAGGGGAAAAAGTACGTGCTTGCCTTCGACCGGGATATCACCCTCCGGGTTCGGACCGAGGAAGCCCTTCTGCGTTCCCGGCAGTTGGCCACGGTGGGAGAAATGGCCGCCGGCCTGGCCCACGAGATCAAAAACCCCCTGGCCGGGATCAAGATTTCGATGGAAGTGTTGAGCAACGAACTGGAACTGGCCCCGGAGGATCGCGATGTATTTACTCGAATCGTCCGAGAGATTCAGCGGATTGAAAATCTGCTCCGCAATCTGCTCAACTACGCCCGGCCCCCAAAGCCCAATTTTTCTCGCCTCGATTTGAATCTCCAGGTTGAAAACGGCCTCAAGAACGCGGAAATGATCCTCAAATCACCTGATTATGCCGGGCAAAACGGCAAACGGATTGAATTCCGCCGGGAGCTGACCCAAGATCTCCCCCCGGTCCAGGCCGATGCCGCCCAGTTGCAGCAGGTTCTGCTGAACTTGTTGCTCAATGCCGTTGAGGCGATTGCCGAGGAGGGCATGATCACCTTGGCCACCTGGCTTGGCCCGGATAATAAGGTGCGGGTGAAGGTGGCCGATACCGGCAAGGGCATGCCGGCCGAGGTCAGCGCCAGTATTTTTCAGCCCTTTTATACCACCAAGCCCAAGGGCAATGGGTTGGGCCTGGCGATCAGCAAGCGGTTGGTCGAACTGCACGGTGGCGATATCGAGGTGATCAGTTCCCCGGGCCGGGGCACCACTTTCATCATCACTTTGCCCCGGGAACCGGAGGAGCAAAGTCTCGGGGAACTTGAGGAGGCTGTCGGCGCATGAATAATAATGGCCGAATTTTCGCCGTCGATGACGACGAGCTGATCGTTTCCATGCTGGCTCGGGCCCTGAAGAAAGAAGGCTACGAAGTGCATTATCAGACCACCACCGCCGAGGTGGTGGCCAATATCGCAGCCTGGCACCCCGATGTGGTCTTCCTCGATATCGACATCGACGAAAAGATGAGCGGGCTCGATGTGCTGGAGGCCCTAAAGCGGGAGGGTGTGGGGGCGGCGGTAGTCATGCTCACCGCCGATGATTCGGCGGAGTCGGCCATTCGGGCCATGAAGCTCGGGGCGGTCGAATACTTCACCAAGCCCTTCAATATCGAAGAAGTAAAAATCATCACCCGGAATATTGTCGAGAACCTGCGCCTGAAGGAGGAAGTCAAATTCCTCCGCGAAAGAGAGGCCAAAGCCCCGGAGAAGCAGTTTTTTGGGGAATCCCCGGTCATCCGGGAAATCCTGCAAAAGGCGCAGAAACTGGCCTCGGTCGGGGCTGAAACCATCCTCGTCACCGGCGAGTCCGGGACCGGCAAGGAGGTTCTGGCCCGCCAGATTCATGCCTGGCAAGAGGCCGAGCAGGAGGAAGAGGGGCCGTTTCTGGCCATCAACTGCACGGCCCTGCCGGAAAACCTCATCGAAAGTGAACTCTTCGGTCATACCCGCGGCGCCTTCACCGATGCCAGGACCGACAAGAAGGGGGTTTTCGAGCTGGCCGCCGGGGGTACCTTGTTGCTGGACGAAATCGGGGATATGCGCCTGGACCTGCAGGCCAAGCTGCTGCGGGTGATCGAGGACCGCAAGGTCCGCCGGCTGGGCGGCAGCATTGATTTGCCCATCCATACCACGGTGATTGCCACCACCAACAAGGATATCAAGATAGCCGCGGAGAAAGGCGAATTCCGCGGAGATCTCTATTTCCGGCTCAGCACCTTCACCGTCTGCCTGCCGCCTTTGCGGGAAAGAGGGGAGGACATCCTGCTGCTGGCCCGTCATTTTCTCCGGTTCTTCGCCCATAAGTATCTGAAAAAGGAGATCAAGGGCTTTTCTCCGGCGGCGGAAAAGGCGATTATGAGCTATCCCTGGCCCGGCAATGTGCGGGAATTGCGCAATGTTATCGAACACTGCGTCGTCCTGGAGAATGTGGAAATCATGGAACCCTGGCACCTCTCCCTCAACCTGCCCCAGCAGAGGGGTTTTGTCGAGCGCCGCAAATCCAATCGGATTATCCTGCCGGAAGCCGGTATCTCTCTGGAAGAGGTGGAAAAGGAGCTGATCCACCAGGCCCTGGAACGGACCGGCAACAACCAGGCCAAGGCGGCCAAGCTGCTGGGAATTACCTACGATACCATGCGCTACCAGGTCAAGAAGTTCGGGTTGGCCTGAGGGGGCATCGCTAAGTTGAGGCATGTTTACGGCTGGGCATAACACTCCCCCGGTATATCGTCGCTGGTGTGGCCGGGCCCGGCTGTACTGCCGTCACGGAGGAAATGATGCGGATAACCAGCGCAATCTCGATCCCCGACGGGGAAATCGAGCTGCAGGCGGTGCGGGCCGGCGGGCCGGGGGGCCAGCACGTCAACAAGGTCTCTTCGGCCATTCATCTCTTTTTTGCTATCCAAGCCTCATCCCTGCCCGAAACCTGGAAGGAAAAACTGCTGGCCCTGCCGGATCGGCGGATCACCGCCGAGGGGGTGGTGGTAATCAAGGCGGGCCGTTACCGGACCCAGGAGAAAAACCGGGAAGATGCCCTCCAGAGATTGCGGGAGCTGATTCTCAGCGTCAGCCGCCCGCCCAAACCCCGCAAACCCACCCGCCCCAGCAAAGCCGCCCGCCAAAAGCGCCTGGAGAGCAAGACCCGGGCTGGCCGGGTCAAGGCCCTGCGCAAGCCCGTCACTTCCGGCGACTGAAGCACTTGTCGCCTGACCGGTCGTTGCCTCCTGGGCCGGCCCGTTTTTTGCCCTTTGCCCTTGCCCTTTGCCCTTGCCCTTTGCCATTGACAGGCCCTCCCGCCCCCCGCTACAAAAGAGGAAGACTCGAAGGCGGAAGCCCTTTGGTCCGCTTTTGCCTAATCCGCGCGGCTGGGAGGTGTTAGATGGCCGAGAAAAAGCAGGCTTTGCCGGGGGCCGCACCAACCGGGGGATCCTGGTGGCAAAGATCCCGCAATCGCTGGCTGATTGCCGGCGGGCTGGCCCTGCTGGCTTATACCCTGGCGGGATTTCTGCTGGCTCCCTGGCTGGTCAACCGTTATCTGCCCCGCTATGTCGAGGAACAGCTCGAGCACCAATTGAGCCTGGGCGAGGTGCGGATCAATCCCTTTATCTTTACCTGTGAAATCAACGATTTTCGGCTGGGCGACGCCGGGGGTGAACCGCTGCTGGAGTTTAATCGCCTGTTCGTCGATTTCGAATTGGAAAGCATTTACCGGCGGGCCTGGACCTTCGCCGCAATTACCCTGGAAGCTCCCATCCTCCACCTGCGCATCGACCGGCAGGGCCGCCTTAATCTGGCTCAACTGCTGGCACAGTTGCCGGAGCGGGAAGAGCCGCCCCCGCCCCAGCTGCCGCCGCCCCAGCCGGCCAAGCCGGTGCGCCTGCTCCTCAAAAGCTCCGCCCTCAGCCAAGGGGAGATCCATTTTGCCGATTACTCCGGGCCGGTTCCGGTCCGCACCACCTTCGCCCCGGTGGCCATCGGTTTCAGCGAAATTTCCACCCTGCCGGAGCGCAGCGGCGCATACGCGGTGACCGCGATGCTGCCCGGCGGCGGCCGGTTGGGCTGGCAGGGAGATGTCTCCCTGGTTCCCCTGGCTTCCCACGGCACCCTGGCCATCGACGATTTTCAGCCCGCCGAGATCTGGAAATTTTTTCAGGAAGATTTTACCCTGGCCGAACCCGCCGGAGTCGCCCGCCTGCGCCTGGACTACCGTTTTGCCCATGCCGCCGGCGAGACCGAACTGGTGGTGGCCCCCCTGGACCTGGTCCTCAGCGATCTGCTGCTGCGGGAAAAAGCGGGGGAACGCCCCCTGCTGCAATTGGCCGAACTGGCGGTGCGCGATGTCCATTTCGATCTGGCCCGCCGCGAACTCCGGGTGCCGGCGGTCGCGCTGCGCCAGGGTCAGCTCAGCGCCGCCCTGGATCAAGCCGGGCAGCTCGACTGGCAGCAACTGCGCCGGCCGAACGCCGGCGACTCGAACCCTGCGCAGCCGTTGGCAGCGGAAGGGGCCGGCGAACAACCGGCGCCCGAGGCCGTCAATGGCACTTCCCAGCCCTGGCGCCTGGTCATAGAGGCCTTCCAGGCTGCCGATTTTGCTCTCCACTATGCCGACCGGAGTCGGGGCGAGCCCTTTATTGTCGAGGTCGAGGAGGCGGCCCTGGAGCTGAGCGCGGCGGCGGAAGTCGGGGCCGGCGAGCCGCAGGTGCGAGTGGCCGAGCTGGCTTTTCGGCTGGCCGGGATCAGCAGCCGGGAAGAAGCCGGCGCCGAACATCCACTCTGGGCTCTGGCTGGAGCGCGGTTGGCCGGGGTGAGTTTCGAGCTGGCCGAGCGCCGGGTGGAGATCGAAGCGCTGCGGCTGGAGGGCGGCCGGGCCGAGCTGGTGCGCACCGCCGCCGGGACCATCCGCCAACTCGAGGTGCTGGCCGCCGTACCGGAAAATTCGCCGGCCCCAGCCGATCCGGGTCCGGCTCCCGCAGCGGCCCCGGCCTGGCGCTTGCTGCTCGATCGCGGCGAGTTGGCCGATTTCAGCCTGGACTATGCCGACCAGGGCTTCAATCCCCCCCTGACCTATGGCCTGCGCGATCTGGCCCTGACCGTGGAGGGCATCGATACCGCCGGCCGGGAGCCTTTCCAACTCACGGCCCAGACCAAGGTGGCCCAGGGCGGCACCGTCGCGCTGGAAAGTGCTGTAGCCCAGAGCGGCGAAGAGGCGCGCGGCCGGCTCAGGGTCGCCGGGTTCAACCTCGAACCCCTGGATACCCTGCTGGCCGAGCACGTCCTGCTGCGTCTGGCCGGCGGTAAGCTCGCCCTGGACCAGGGTTTCACCTATCGGGCCGATCCCGCCGGCCCCCGGCTCCAGGTGGACGGCCGGGCCGGCATCGATGACCTGTTGCTCGAGGAGAGCTCAACCGGCGAGCGTTTTCTGGCCTGGCGGGAATTGGCGGTGGCCGGGCTCGATTTCAGCCTGAACCCGGATCACCTGTTGATCAGCGAGGTTAGGCTGCAGGAGCCGGAGGCCAAAATCGTCATTTTTGAGGACGGCGAGATCAACCTGGCCCGGATCGTCCGGGAAAAAGCGGACTCTCCGGACCCGGCGGCGGAACCGGTTGCCAATGGCGAGTCCGCCGCCGCGGAGCCTTTTCCCCTGCAGGTGGAGCGGGTACGGCTGGACAACGGGGTGGTCGATTTCGCCGACTTGAGCCTGGTGCTGCCCTTTGCCGCCCGCATTGAACAGTTCGGGGGTACCGCCCTTAATATCAGCAGCGAACCGGGGAGTCGCACCACCCTCCAGTTCAGGGGCCAGGTGGATGAATACGGCGAGGCCCGGGTGGACGGCGCCTTGGCGCCGCTGGATCCCAAGCATTTCACCGACCTCAAGGTGGTCTTCCGCAACGTGACCCTGCTGCCCATGACCGCCTACACCGCCACCTTTGCCGGCCGCCGGATCGCCTCCGGCCGGCTCGATTTGGACCTGGCCTATAATATCGCGGACAGCGAACTGCTGGGGGATCACCATGTTATCCTGCGGGATTTCCGCCTCGGCGAACGGGTGGAAAGCCCCGATGCCCTGCGGCTGCCGCTGGACCTGGCCATCGCCCTGCTCACCGACCGCGAAGGCAAGATCGACGTGGCCGTGCCGGTGCGGGGCAATCTCGACAACCCCGAATTTTCATACGGGCACGTGATCTGGCAGGCGATCCGCAATCTCTTGGTCCGGATCGTCAGCGCTCCCTTTCGGGCCCTGGGAGCCCTGTTCGGCAGCGACAGTCCCCAGCCGGACACGGTTTTCTTCGCCCCCGGCCAGGTCGAGCCGCCCCCGCCGGAGCGGGAAAAACTGCACCAGGTGGCGGAGGTTCTGGAGCAGCGGCCCCAGTTGATCCTCACCGTCCATGGCGCTTTCGCCCGGGAACCCGACGGGGCCAGTATCCGCTCCCTGGCGGTGCGCCGTTCCCTGGCCGAGCAGCTGGGCATGGAAGTGGCGCCGGATAAGGACCCGGGGCCGGTGGCCTTTGACCAGGCCAAAACCCAGCGCGCCCTGGAGGCCCTGGCCGGTGGTTCCGGGCCGGTGAACGAATTTCTGGCCGCTTACGTGGAGCAGACCGGCCGCCAGGCCCGTCGGGTCAATCCGGCCCTGGCCATTTTCGGCCGCGGCAGCGACGATCTCGAGTTCTACGAGGCGCTGTTCCAGCATTTGGTGGACAACGCCCCCCTGGCCGAACAGGAACTGCTCGATCTGGCTTTGGCCCGGAGGACAGCGGTGATTCGGGAATTGACCGAAGGGGCCGGCCTGGAGCCCGAGCGGGTAGTAGCCGGCGCGGCGGCCGAGGCCGAGGCGCGGGACGAATTGGTGCCGATCGGCCTGGAACTGGGGGTCCGCTGATTTTGGCCGGGGCCGCCAGTCCAGCACCGGCCGGAGCCGGGCCGCCGCTGCTCAGCTTGCGTTTTGCGGGGGAGTTGCGCCAGCTGCTGACAACGGCCCACCAGGCCGGCGCGGTTAGGATTCCCTATCGCGGGGCTTCGATCAAGGACGTGATCGAAGCCTGTGGGGTGCCCCACCCTGAGGTCGGCGCCATTGTCGCCGCCGGCCGGGAAGTCGATTTTGGCCATCGTCCGGCGGCGGGCGAGATGATCGAAGTTTTTCCCATCATCCCGCCGCTGGATGTAACCAAGCCTTCCCAACTGCGCCCCGAGCCCCTGGCCGGGCCCTGTTTCGTGGTCGATATCAACGTGGCCAAACTGGGCCGCTGGCTGCGGATGCTGGGCTTCGACGCCCTGATTCCGGCAAATCACGACGATGCCTTCCTGGCCGCCACCGCCGCCGCCGGCCGGATCCTGCTGACCCGGGACCGCCGCCTGCTCAAGCGCCGCCAGGTGGTCTTCGGTCGCCTGGTGCGTCATGGCGACCCCACCGCCCAGTTGCGGGAGGTGATCTCTTTTTATGGCCTGGGCGGCCAGGAGCGCCCCTTTACCCGCTGCCTGCGCTGCAACGCAAAATTGGAACCGGTGGCCAAGGAGGAAATTCTGCCTCGGCTCGAACCCTTGACCAGGAAATATTATAGCCGCTTCAAATACTGCCCCAGCTGCGACCAGGTTTACTGGGCCGGTTCCCACCGGGAGAAAATGGAGGGGCTGATCAGCGCGGTTCTTGCCTCGCCGGTTTTTGCGGTTGACACCCACCCGGACAATTACGACAATGAAGGATGAGAAACGGTAATAGCCCACCGTCGCCGGGCCCGGTCCACCGCCAAGCAAGAATGGTTCGGCACCGCTGCTCAGCAGAACGGTTTTTGCCGTCGCCCAAGATCTCAATACAGCCATAAAAGAGGACTCCGAAGCCGCCGGCCGCCGTCCCACCGGTTACCGGATGCACCGCCGGAGCGGGAGGTCCGCCATGCAAGACTCGCGCTTTCTTTTCATTTTGCTGCTTATGGTTCTGGCCGGTTTCTGGCTGGCCGGCTGTGCCACCCAGGTTCCGGAACCGATCCGGACCGCCCCGGCCTTGGAGCCGACTCCCGATGAAGTCCGGGCGGCCCCGGCCCGCTACCAGGGGGCTCCGGTGCGCTGGGGCGGGGTCATCGCCGGGGTGGAAAACCGGGTCGACCACACCCTGATCCAGGTGGTTTCCCGTCCCTTGGGCCACAGCGGCCGCCCCCGCGACACCGATGCCGGCCACGGCCGTTTCCTGGCCCGGGTGCCGGGTTTTGTCGAGCCCGCGGTTTTCGGCGTCGGCCGCGAACTGACGGTGCGCGGCCGGGTGGTGGGAGTCAAGCTGCGGCCGGTGGGCGACTATGAATATCCCTACGTGCTGCTGGACGTGGAGGCTTACCATTTGTGGCCGGTGCGGGAACCGGTGCCGGATCCCTATTATTACGACCCTTGGCGGCCCGGTCCTTTCTGGTACGACCCCTGGTATCCCTATCGTCACCCGTTTTATCGGCCCTGGCCCCGCTGATGACCGGCCGGGCCGGTTGCCACGCCCCGGGTCCCAGGCTCAAGGGCTGGGCTTAACCAGCTGAACCCCGGGCCGAGCCTTAGCAAGGAGCACCGCATGCGCCCCGTTCTGATGACTTTGCTGGTCCTGGCTCTGCTGGCCGGCTGCGCCACCGGCCCTCGCTATGATACTCGGGGGGTGGCCCTGGATTTACCGCCGGCCATAGTTTCGGCCAACCCGGAGCCTTACCGGGGGACCCCGGTCCTGTGGGGCGGCCCCATCATAGCTACCCGCAACCTGGCCGACTACTCGGAGATCGAAGTGCTGAGCTACCCGCTGGACAGCGCCCAGCGGCCCCGGACCGATCGCCCGCACCAGGGGCGCTTTCTGCTCCGCCAGCCCGGCTACCTGGAGGAACTGGATTATGCCCCGGGTCGCCTGGTCACCGTCAGGGGGCGGCTGGGGTCGGCCGCGGCCGGCCAGGTGGGCGAGGCCCCCTACACCTACCCGGTGGTTGAGGTCAGCGATCTTCATCTCTGGCCTCTTACCCGCCGCGATCCCGCCCAACCCCGCTTCCATTTCGGCATCGGGGTGATCTTCGGCCGCTAGAGGCAATTGCCGAAAACACCGGGGCAAAACCCCGGGGCCGGGTTTTTTTTCCGCTGTGGGAGGGAAGGAATGAGCCACCACCTGAAGATGATTCTGGGTTGCCTGTTGCCGCTGCTGGTTATTTTCCTGTTGCCGCTTTTCGGCCTGGGAGCAGGGATCAGTCTCTTTCTCTTCATCGTTCTGATGTTTGCCTGCCACTTGCTGATGCTGCGTGGTCACGACCACCGGCATCGTGAAGATCGTGAAAAATGACAGGCTCGCCAGCAGGATTTGGGTGATACGTTTACGCCGCCACCCCGGCGCCAAAACTCGGACAGGCTCCGGCGCGGCTTCGACCGGGAGGGCCATAAACAAAAAACGCTTCAGGAGGCGGTGATGGAAACCTTGAGCATCAAACGGTTGGGCTTTTCCCTGGGCATGGGCATGGCCATTATCTATCTCGGTTGTGTTTTTGTGATGCTGACCGTGCCCCGGGATGCCGCGGTCGGCTTCTTTAACAGCCTAACCCACGGCGTCGACTGGTCGCCGATCATGCGCTGGGAGATGCCGTGGTGGGAGATGATCATCGGCGTGATCCAGGTTTTTATCCTGGGTTGGCTGTTTGGGGCGATGATTGCCGCCTTTTATAATCTCGGCGGGAGGATGGCAAGGGAACGGACATGAGCCTCGGCCAATGCCCCGGATAATCTTCAGGAGTACAGATCCAGGCCGCAGAATGCAGGATGCCGGACCCAAGACTTCTCTGCGTGCTGACGACGATCTTTTGATCATGTGTCTTTTATATCTTGCATAGGGAGGACCGATATGCACGAGCACTCATCATCCGGACACGACTCCCAACCGCAGGCCGGAGCGAATACCGGTCCGGCAGACGCCAAGGCAACTCGCCCGGTTACTCTGGTGGTTCCCGGCATGTGCAGCGATCATTGCTCGCTGCTTATTTCGACTTCCCTCAAGCGATTGCCGGGGGTTGGTGAGATCCGCATGGATATGGCCAACCAGAGCCTCACCGTGGAGACCGATCCGGCCATGGTCACCACCGAGGCATTGCGGGAGGCGGTGGAGAAGGCCGGCTACGAGGTGGCAAGCATCATCCCCGAAGAGGCCGTCGCCGAAGCAGAAGAACTGCGGCTGCGGCTCACAATACCGGGCATGGGCAGCGACCACTGCGCGGGAATTGTTTCCCAGTCAGTACGGCGGTTGCCGGGAATTCGAGAGTTGCAGACCGACATTGCCAATACCCTGCTGACCGTGGAGCTTGAACCCGGCGCCGGCGTCGATGCCCAGGATGTGAAAAAGGCCGTGGAAAAGGCTGGCTACGATGTGGCCGGGATGCAGATCGAGGGTGGTGGCGGAGAGGCTTCGGGCAACCGGCTGCGGTTCACAATACCGGGCATGGGCAGCGACCATTGCGCCGGACTGGTTTCCACCTCCGTCCGGCGGCTGCCGGGGATCAGGGAACTGCAGACCGACATTGCCAATCACTGGTTGACGGTGGAGCTGGAAAGCGGGGCCGGGGTGGACGAGCAGGCGGTGCGGCAGGCGGTGGAGAAGGCCGGTTATGAGGTGACGCAGGTTGAAGATCTGGCCGCCGGCAGCGATGCCGGGGAGCCGGAAGCCATCGAAGAGGCCTATCTGCGCCAGGCCTGGCGCCGGCTCTGGATTGCCGCCATTCCGACCACCCTCATCATGGTGCTGATGGCGGTACATATGTTCTGGCGGCCCATTCCGGGCTATCTCGCCATCGTCGTGGTGCTGGCCTTTCCGGTGGTTTTTCTGGCCGGGGGCCGGGCCACCCATCGCTCGGCCCGGCGGTCGCTGCTCAACCGCACCGCCAACATGGACGTATTGATCAGCATGGGCAGCGCCCCGCCATACTTCATCGGCCTGGTCGGTTTTGTTTATCCGATGACCTCCTTTGTGGAGATGGCCGCCACCATCATGACCTTTCACCAACTGGGCCGTTATCTGGAAACGCGGGCCAAGGGCCGAGCCTCGCAGGCCATCCGTAAACTGGTCACCCTGGGCGCCAAAACGGCCACCATCCTGCGCGCCGAGCAGGAGGTGGAGATCCCGGTTCGGGAACTCCGGGCCGGTGACATCATGGTGGTGCGGCCCGGGGCCAAGATTCCCACCGATGGCGAGATCGTCGAAGGGGTCAGCCACATCGACGAGGCCATCGCCACCGGCGAATCGGTGCCGGTGGAGAAAGGCCCCGGCGAGCAGGTGCTGGGGGCCACCATCAACAAGGAAGGCCTACTCCAGGTACGCGCCACCCGGGTTGGCAAGGATACTTTCCTCGCTCAGGTGATCCGGCTGGTGCAGGAGGCCCAGGGATCCAAGGTGCCGATCCAGGAGTTTGCCGACCGGGTCACCAGTTATTTTGTGCCGGCGGTGATCGTGGTTGCCCTGGCCAGTTTCACCATCTGGCTCCTCTTCGCCGAGACTCTGCGGCCGATCCTCTACTGGGGCGCGGCTTTTCTGCCTTGGGTCGATCCGGAACTGCCCCCCCTGCTGGTCGCCATCCTCGCGGGCATTGCGGTGCTGGTCATCGCCTGCCCCTGCGCCTTGGGCCTGGCCACCCCCACCGCCATCATGGTGGGTTCCGGCATGGGGGCCGACCGGGGGGTACTGATCCGTTCCGGTGAGGCGATTCAGACGCTCAAGGACATCAAAATCATCGTTTTGGACAAGACCGGCACCATCACCCGGGGCGAGCCGGCCCTGACCGACGTGCTGCCGACGGCGGATTTCGACGAGGCCGACCTGTTGCGGGCGGCGGCCGGGGTGGAGGCGGGCTCGGAACACCCCTTGGGTCAGGCGATCGTCAAGGGCGCCCGGGAGCGCGGTCTCGAAGTTCCCAAGGTCGAGGAGTTCAAGGCGATCACCGCCGCCGGCGTCCAGGGCCGCATCGACGGCCGGATTGTGCGGGTGGGAGGCCGCCGGCTCCTGACGGAGGCCGCCATTGATCCGAGTGCTCTGGAAGAAGCCCTGGCCCGCCTGGAAAGCGAGGGCAAAACCGCCATGCTGGTGGCCATCGAAGACCGGGCCGCCGGGGTGATCGCGGTTTCCGACACCCTCAAGGAGGATTCCGTCGCGGCGGTGGCCGCCCTGAAAGAAATGGGCATCCGGCCGGTGATGATCACCGGCGACAATGAACGCACGGCTCGCAGCGTCGCGGCCCAGGTCGGCATCGACGAGGTGCTGGCCGGGGTCCTGCCGGAGGGCAAAGTGGACGCGGTCCGCCGGCTCCAGGAGCGGCACGGGCCGACCGTGGCCATGGTGGGTGACGGGATCAACGACGCCCCGGCCCTCAAGCAGGCCAATGTCGGCATCGCCATCGGCGCCGGCGCCGATGTGGCCATCGAAGCGGCCGACGTCACCCTGGTCCGGGGCGAACTCAGCAAGGTGGTGGAAGCGGTCGCCCTCTCCCGGGCCACCTTCCGTAAGATCGTTCAGAACCTGTTCTGGGCCTGGTTCTACAACCTGGCCGCCGTGCCCATCGCCGCCCTGGGCCTGCTGCATCCCATGATCGGGGTTATCGCCATGACCACCAGTTCGCTCTCGGTGATCGGCAACTCACTGCTGCTCAAGCGAACTCGTTTAAAAGCCTGATCGGTCCTATGGCCGGAACGCGGCCGGCCGCCAGGATCTCGCAGAGGGGGAGCCGGTATTATGCACGTGGGGATGTGGGGCCTGGCGGTCATTGTCATCGTTGCCGTTTCGTGGCTGATGTACCGCTACCTGGCCCCCGACAACTGGAAGGAGTGGACGCGGGTTGGCGTCCTCCAGGCCTTTATCATCGCGTTTTACGCCGAGATGTATGGGTTTCCCCTGACCATCTATTTTCTGGCCCGCTTCTTTGGTCTCGATTTAGCGGTGACCCAGGGCGGCAACCTTTGGGAGCAGCTTTTCGGCACCCCCGTGGCGCATC
This sequence comes from Desulfurivibrio nitratireducens, assembly GCF_044068515.1. Taxonomy (NCBI): domain Bacteria; kingdom Pseudomonadati; phylum Thermodesulfobacteriota; class Desulfobulbia; order Desulfobulbales; family Desulfobulbaceae; genus Desulfurivibrio; species Desulfurivibrio nitratireducens. The sequence goes on along the minus strand of NZ_JBIPKI010000010.1, from coordinate 9,244 downwards.
TTGTCGCCATGGTGCTCGGTTATACCATCGTGTTCATTGGCGCGACCCTGGTAGCGGATGGCTGGCGCAAGATCTATCATGCCCGCCGCGCCGGGAAGCTCATGACCGAGGGCGTATATGCCCGGGTGCGTCATCCCCAGTACACCGGTCTTTTTCTCATCGTTTTCGGGGAAGGCGTGGTGCACTGGCCGACGGTTGTCTCAGGGTTCGCGTTCCTGGTGATTATCTCGGCCTACACGCTGTTGGCCAGGAAAGAAGAGCAGCAGATGCTGGACAAATTCGGTGATGAATATCGCGCGTATCAACAACGCACTCCCATGTTCATCCCCCGCTTCGGCGGCGGGCACCCCGAGGAGCTTTAAATGAGCGCTCAAACGGCAACCATCGTCAGCGGCATCGTCTTATTGGTTGTTTTTATCCTCGTGGGTTGGAATCTGCGGCGTCGTAACCGATCCGGCCAGGAACAACGCCGAAAGGACGCGCGGCATGACGACTGATAAACCGCCGGTCCGCCCGGCTGCCCCAAAATCTGCGAGGTTAAAATTGATGAACTTCCCTGGTTTCCACCTGCTGCGCAGCCTTCTTGGTTTACCGGCGATCATTTGTCTTTTGCTGTATGCCGTGGAACCAGTCAATTTTTCGTATGCGGCCCCAAGCGATGTTCCGGTTGCGATGGAGCAACCGGCAGACGAAGCGCCGGACCTTCAGTGGTTCAAGGAGGAGATGAGAATTTCGGACCAATACGTTGACCGGCAGGAAGGCGTTTTCGGCATGTCCTGGGCGCATTTTTTTACCATGATCATTCTAGGATTGTTTGCTGTCTGGGCCCTGGTGGGGATTGTCATCCGTTACAAGCGCACCCAGCAATTACTGGAAGCGATTCGAAAGGAGGAATGAAATGGCATTTATAGTGGATTTTGCGGCATCGAAAAAAACCGTCCAATGGGACGATTCTCACCAAAGCCTGCTCGAACTGGCGCGAGCAAACGGGATCGAAATCGAAACCGAATGCGAAGCCGGCGTGTGCGGCAGCTGTAAAATCCGCCTTATTTCCGGGGAAGTGGCAATGGACCTTGACGACGGGCTCGAGGAAGAAGACCGGGCGCAAGACATGATCCTTCCCTGCGTGGCCGTGCCCAGAACCGACATCTCCCTTGATGTCTGAACGGATATTCTAACTCATGCTGACCGAAAAGAATATCCAGGCCCTGATAGCCGGTTTTTTTGTTTTCCTGGTGCTGAGCGTGGGGTTTCACCGCGACCCCGATTTTGCCGGGAGCGCGCTCGGGCACAGCCTCGGCATAGCCGGCACGGTTCTAATTTTCATGGCCATGATATATCCTTTTCGCAAACGGATCCTGAAAAAAAAGGGCCGGCAGAATCCGTTGAACAGCCATATCGCCTACGGCCTGGTGGGGCCGTCGCTGGTGGTTATCCACGCGGCCCACGATACCGGCAGCCTGATCGGCACTTTGGTTTTTTTGGCTCTTCTGATCGTGGTTCTGTCAGGTATTATCGGGCGGTTTTTATACCTTAAGGTCAATCGCTCGGTTCGGGAGCAACAAGCGGCCCTGGAGTTGCTCAAGAACAGCTTTTACGCCCGGGAAAAGGCAATGCGCGCGGCTTTGGCCGCCAGGCAGGGTGATATCGTCGTCAAGAAGGCGGAACCTGGGCGAGATTCCGCAGATGCTGATGAGGAATCGCTGGAGCAACACGACCGGCTCATGGAAGAGGCGTGGAGCATTTCCGAACTTGAATACGCGGTGACATTCTCGGGCCCCCTCAAACGTATGTTTTCATGGTGGATGCAGGCGCATAACCTGTTTACCGTCTTCTTGTTTGCCCTGATCGCAGTTCATGTGCTCGCCACTCTTTACTACGGACTCCGATGGCTGCCATGAAAAAGCAAATATTCAGCGGCATGGCTCTCCTGTTGATTATCGGCTTGGCCGCCGCCTGGCTCTACAGTAACGAGCAGGCGGCCAAGCCGGGCGGGCTCAGCAGTGCCCACGCGGCGTTCACTGCCTGTCAAACTTGCCATGTACCCTGGAGAGGGGTGGACGAGCAACGCTGCCGGCAATGTCATTTCTTCGGCCAGGTGGAAGATCTCAAGCCCCAACTCCGGTTTCATGAAGCCGGCAAGCACTGCCTTGCCTGTCACCGGGAACACCGGGGCCGGGGGGGAGATATTTCGAGGATGGATCATACCCTGCTAAGCGGGGAACTCCAATGTACCCAGTGCCACGTGGACCGCCATGCTTCCAGATTTGGCAATGACTGCCGGGAGTGCCACGGGATCAGCACATGGCGGATCGAGGGCTTTCGCCATCCAGCGGACGACAACAGAAACTGCCACCGTTGCCACCAGGCGCCAAGGTCGCATTATTACGATGAACTGTGGGAAAATTTTCAAAAAACTCATTTGGAATGGCGCCGCATAGAGACCATGCCGCCCCGCGAAGAATGCTGGCGATGTCATATCACCCACAGATGGGGTCACCGGCGGATGCCGCATGACTTCTGAGCCGGTCTGCGAGTCCCGCCAGCGGGAACCAAGCCGACCGCAAAACGGCAGATACAATAATAAAAACAGGAGCAACCAGCATGACACTCAAGTCCATTGCAGGAGAATTCTCGGTTGTATTGGTAATTTTGAGCGTGCTTGTCTGGCCGGCCAGGCCTGCGTTCGCCCACTGGGGGCGAGACGGGGACTGGTCGATGGGGCCCGGCATGATGGGAGGAATGGGATGGTTGGGCGCCATTCTGATGATAGTCTTCTGGGTCCTGGTGCTCGTCGGCCTGTTTTTGCTCATCAAATGGCTGTTGCTCCAGACCCGATCAGCCTCAACTCCATCGGCCCTTGAAATTCTGCAGGAGCGCTATGCCCGTGGGGAAATTGACAAAAAGGAGTTTGAAGAAAAGAAGCGAGACCTGCTTGCATAACGCGGAGTCGCACTGTTTGTTCGCGTGGGTGTTATCCTGGTCAGAGGGTTGGCCAGGCAGTTTGTTCTTGGGATGCAGTTGCCGCCAAGTCTGAATCGGGTGGGGACATGGCAAATTGACCCATAATCCTATGGATGGAGGTATGACGATGAAGAAAACGATCCTGCTGGCCCCCTTGTTGTTTGTTCTCGTGGTGGTCGTTCCTGGCTGGGCGGAAGAAGCCCACCATCCGGCTGCTGATCCGAGCCCGGAAGTGATCCAGATGGACCAGGAAAAAATTGACGCTCCCATGCAGCGGATGCAGGAAACCCGCCAAAAAATGCAGGAGGCAAAGAGCCCGGCGGAAAGAAAAAAATTAATGCACGAACATATGCAGCACATGCGAGAAGGCATGGGAATGATGGAGATGATGGGCATGATGAGGATGATGGGCGGGATGGATGGGATGAGGGCTGAATCGGAGATGGAACAGATGCCGATGGCCGATCGCATGGCCATGATGGAGAAAAAAATGGCCATGATGCAGGAAATGATGAAAGGCATGATGCTGCAGCAGGAAATGATGCTGCAGGAGTAAATCTTAGGCAAGAAGCCGGGATACGGCACCGCTGCAAGGTGGTGCGAGTAAACCAGCTAATCGGCCAGTAGTTTTTCAGCTCTGGCCATCAACCTGAAAAAGGAGGTAGAAAGATGAAGATTGTAAAGCTGGCCCTGTTGTTGATCGTAGTGCTTGCCCTGAGCCTCTCGATGGCTTGGGCGGCCGGGCATCTGCCGGAGGAGAGAGGCAAAAAACTGTTCAATGATCCCGGCTTTGCCGGCGGGACCACGTCCTGCAACGCTTGCCACCCTGGCGGCCAGGGACTGGAAAAGTCCGGGGAGAAAACCGCCTTCACTATCATGGGCCAAAGGCAGGGCACCCTGGAGGACGCGGTGAATTTCTGTATTGTCAATGCCAACAAGGGCCAGGCCATCGCGGTTGATTCGCCGGAGATGCAGGATATGGTCGCCTACATCAAGTCTCTGAAGTAGGCAGGCCAACCTGCCATGCTGAACGACGGCTGGGGCCGGCGGATTCTGGCTTTGCCGGAATTCAATCTGGCCCTGTTCGCCCTGCTGCTGAACTACCCCTGGGAGTTCATCCAGATCCCCTTTTTCGAGCAGATGCCGACCCTGCCCCACGGGGAGGCGGTGCTGTTCTGCACCCGGGCGGCCCTGGGCGATGTTTTGATCGCCCTGGCGGCCTTCTGGGTGGTGGCCCTGGCGCGGGGCGATCGAGGTTGGCTGCGGCGGCCCGACCGCCGCGCCGTTCTGGGCTTTGTCGCGGTGGGGCTGCTGGTGACCGTGGGGCTGGAGTGGCATGCCACCGAAGTAGCCGGCCGCTGGCATTACAGTGAACTGATGCCCACCGTGCCCCTGCTGGGTACCGGCCTGCTGCCCCTGCTTCAGTGGTTGCTGCTGCCGCCGCTGGTGGTCTGGTTTGCCCGCCGGCAGATCCGGGGTCAGGAAGCTTTGCGGGGCGATTGCCGCTGAACCAACCGGGCGCGGCAGCTCAGGCGGAAGGCGAGACTTGCCGGAACGGCTGGACCTTGTAGCTCGAGCCGGCCGGCACCAGTTCGCGAATGGCCGCCAGGTCGGCGGGGCTCAGCAGGTCCGTGACCGCCGTGGTCCGGAAGTGGTGGGCGATGCCGCTGGCGGCAATCATTTCCATAGAGCGGCGGATGAGGGCGGGGTCGATGGCGACCCCGGCCAGTTGCGGGTACTTCTCCCAGGGGGCCTTGAGGTCCATGGCGATATAATCCACCACTCCGGCGGTCAGCGCCTGGGCCAGCACCGCGGGCCGGCTGCCGTTGGTATCCAGCTTGACCGCCAGGCCCAAGTCCCGCAGGCGGCGGCAGAAGGGGAGCAGTTCCGGCTGCAGGGTCGGCTCGCCGCCGCTGATCACTACCCCGCCGATCTTGCCCATGCGGGCCGCCAGCCGGCCGATTATCTCCTCGCGGTCATAAAGGGCCGGGCCCTGCGGATCGAGCAGGCCGGGGTTGTGGCACCAGGGGCAGCGGAAGTTGCAGCCCTGGGTGAAGATCACCGCCGCCAGCCGGCCGGGATAATCGCTGAAGCTGGCCGGCAGATAGCCGCCGATCCGCAAGGGGCTGCAAGGCCCCGCATCTTGCTTCGTTCGGGCCGGTACAGCCAGTAAACCATGTTGCGCTGTTGCGAACGCCGCAAGATGCGGTTCCCGGGGCCCGCTGGCGCCAGGTGATGCCGGGCGGGGCTTGCCCCCTTCAGCTGTTGGGCCGCGCTTCATGGCGGGCCGCCTCGGCTCCGGCGTCAAAGGTTGGTTCCGGGGCGCGGACGGTTGCGGCGGCGGGGTGCTTGCTGCCGTTGCGGTCCCGGCGCGGCGCGGTCCCCGGGCGGGGGGCCAGCCGGTAATGGGAGCGGGCGGCAAATTCCGCCTGCTTGCCCTCGTGCCATTGCTGGATCGGGCGCAGGTAGCCCACCACCCGGGAATAGATCTCGGTGACGGTCCCACACTGCGGGCAGCGGGTTTGTTCCCCGGCCAGGTAGCCGTGCTCCTTGCAGACCGAAAAGATCGGGGTCAGGGTGAAATAGGGCAGGCGGTACTGGGAGCAGACCGTTTTGACAAACTCCTTGACCGCCCCGGGATCGATTTCGGCCTCGCCGAGAAAGCAGTGGACCACGGTACCGCCGGTGTATTTGGCCTGCAACTCGTCCTGATGCTCCAGCAAGGCAAAAATATCGTCGGTGTAGTTGACCGGCAACTGGGTCGAGTTGGCGTAGATCGGCAAACCTTCCTCTCCGCCGCAGGTCAGGGAGGCGGCCAGGCCGGGAAAACGGCGGGCGTCGAGCTTGGCCAGCCGGTGGCCGGTACCCTCGGCCGGGGTCGCTTCCAGGTTGTACTGGTTGCCGGTTTCCTCCTGGAACCGGCGCAGCCGCTCCCGCATGTGGTCGAGGACCCGCAGGGCGAACTGCCGACCCCTTTCCTCGCCGATATCCACTCCCAGCAGGTTGAGGCAGGCCTCGTTGGTCCCGATCAGGCCGATGGTGGCGAAATGGTTTTCCCAGAAGCGGCCGAAGCGCTGGTGGACCTGGCGCAGGTAGAAGCGGGTATAGGGGTAGAGGCCCTTGGCGGTGAAATTTTCCAGCACCTTGCGCTTGGTTTCCAGCGAGGTGCGGGCGATCTCCATCAGCCGGTCGAGGCGCTGGAAGAAGTCGGCCTCGTCGCCGGCCTGGTAGCCCAAGGCCGCCATGTTGATGGTCACCACCCCGATGGAGCCGGTCAGGGGATTGGCCCCAAAGAGTCCTCCGCCGCGCTTTTCCAGCTCGCGGGTGTCCAGCCGCAGGCGGCAGCACATCGAGCGGGCGTCGTCGGGGTTGAGGTCGGAATTGACGAAGTTGGCGAAGTAGGGCAGGCCGTAGCGGGCGGTGGTCCGCCAGAGGCTCTCCAGGTTGGGGTCGTCCCAGTCGAAGTCGGCGGTGATGTTGTAGGTGGGGATGGGAAAGGTGAAGGCCCGCCCCTTGCTGTCGCCGGCGGCCATGACCTCGAGGAAGGCCTGGTTGAGCAGGTTCATCTCGGCCTGGTAGTCGCCGTAGACGCTCTCCTGCTCGACCCCGCCAATGATCACCGGCGCGTCCCTGAGGGTCGCCGGCGGGTGCAGGTCCATGGTCAGGTTGGTAAACGGGGTCTGGAAACCCACCCGGGTGGCGACGTTGAGGTTGAAGACGAACTCCTGCAGGGCCTGCCGGACCTCGCGGTAGTTGAGCTCATCGACCCGGATGAAGGGAGCCAGCAGGGTGTCGAAGCTGGCGAAGGCCTGGGCCCCGGCCGCCTCGCCCTGGAGGGTGTAGAAGAAGTTGACGATCTGGCCCAGGGCGCTGCGGAAATGGCGGGCCGGGCCGCTTTCCGCCTTGCCCGGGGCCCCGGTGAAGCCCTGGCGGAGCAGATCGCGCAGATCCCAGCCCACGCAGTAAACCGAGAGCAAACCGAGATCGTGGATATGGAGATCGCCGGCCAGATGGGCCTCGCGCACCTCGGCGGGGTAGATCTTGTTGAGCCAGTAGTTCTTGCTGATCTCGCTGGAGATATAGTTGTTGAGCCCCTGCAGCGAGTAGGACATGTTGGAGTTTTCCTGGACCTGCCAGTCCAGTTTCTGCAGGTAGCCGTCGATCAGATCGAGATCGGTCCGGGTCACCATTTCCCGGATCCGGGCGTGCTGGTCGCGGTAGAGGATGTAGGCCTTGGCGGTTTTCTTGTAGGGCGAGGAGAGCAGCACTTCCTCGACCAGGTCCTGGATTTCTTCCACCGACGGAACGGCGGCCGCGGCGGCTTCCTCCCCGCTGAACAGGTTCTGGGCGATGGCCAGCACCTGCATGGTCAGCCGGCGGGCCTCGGGCCGGCCGATTTCACCGGTAACCTGGCCGGCCTTGTGGATGGCGTTGGTGATTTTTTCCGCCTGGAAGGGCACCTGCCGGCGATCCCGCTTGAGGATCGAGCTGAACAACTGGGCCGGTTGGGATTTGGCGGCCGGGGTCGGGGACTGGTTGAGGGCCCGGGCCTGCCTGGGAACTTGGGACATGACACTCTCCTTTGCGCGAGGCAGAGAATAACTGGGAGCCGGCCCGCGGCTGGGCCGGGCAGGCTGGTTTCACGGCAGGTCTTCGGACTTTCAGGCGGACTGCAACCTACTGATCATCCCTTCCCGGCCCGGGGGCCAGTGGTAATGACAACGTTCGTTCCTGATCACCGCTGCGCGACAGTTCCGGTCTCTCACCGGATTCCCTTTTCATCCCTTTCCGCCAGCAACGGTCAGGGAACCGCTTACCCACTGTATATCGTGTCACCGGTTGCAGGTCAATACAAAATATGGTGTAGGGAGTTGGGTCTGGTTGAGCCGCCCTTCCTTTATCGGCGAACCTGCCACGAGTAATTATTTTGCCGAAAAATGGCGATTCCATCTAGCCCGCCAAGCCGGTCTAAATGGGGGATTCGCCATTGTGGGGCCGGCTCTCAGCCCATCGCCCGGTTTCAATCGCCATATTTTGCTTGTGGTAGCGAGCTGATTTAGCTAGCCTAACAATAATTGTTGGAGAACAAAAACCCGCCATCTTGGGGGAGGGTTTCATGGCAAAAACGCATAGCTTCAACGAACTCCGCCGCCAACAGATAACCGCTCCGGGCAAATGGCCCGTGAGCGGTTATTTTTGTGGATTAAGGTCACGCTGAAACAGGGCTTTGGAGGGCGTGGCAGAAAAAAACTAAACTCCGCGATGAAGACGTTAGTTGCACCGTTTCAGGGATTCTCGAATGTAATTTTTTGCCCCACCTGGAAAGAACTTGCGAAGATGGGTTTCTGCCCCTGCCAATAATGGCGTTTTGGACTTTTTACTAGGGAGGTGAAGGAGATGATTATGAAAAAGTACCTCAGTATCGCATTTGTTTTTGCTTTGTCATTGGGCTTTATTGCAACGACCGCCCAGGCGCAGACCTACGCTTTTGGCAATCTGGCTGCGGTTTGGGTCAGTGACGCGGATGCGGGCTTCGACATCCCCGGCTTTGGCACCGGGATTACTTTGGCGGAAATCAGTTTTGACAGTGGAATCGGTATTACCGGGGGCTTTGGCCATGCCTATGGCAACGGACTTCGGACCGAGGTTGAATTGGCTTACCGGAAAAATGATCTCGACCAACTCGCGGGAAGGGGACCATTCGTCGGGGCTCCGAGAATGCCCCTGAATGGTGACATTTCCTCCCTGGCATTGATGATCAATGGTTTTTATGATTTCAATTTGGGCTTGCCGGTCACCCCCTTTGCCGGTGGTGGTTTAGGTATCGCCAGAGTAAGAATTGACAGCGATTGGCTTGGCGTTGACAGCAGCGACACGGTTTTTGCCTATCAGCTGGGAGCGGGACTGGCTTTCGCGCTGAATCCCCAGGTTAATATCGACCTGCAATATCGTTTCTTCGCCACCCTCGATCCCGAACTTAAGTTCCAGTCTGGCGAGCGCTTTGATACCGAATACATGACCCACAATGTCATGCTTGGGCTTCGTTACAGCTTCTAAGCCGCTTGGGCTGGGCGCAGGACAAGGGCCTCTCGATTATTCGAGGGGCCTTTTTTTAACTGAATTTTTGCTCTTGGCCCTCACCCTCGCTGTCGCCAGGCCTGTTCACCTGAAACACCCCGCTCTTTTTCCGCCAACCTCCACGCCTTACTTTTCAAGGAAGAATATTCCGCCGGATTCAGCGGCTATTCGGCAGCGGATCTCTTGCTGGCAAAGTGCTAAT